>VBAO01000362.1 GCA_005883865.1 Candidatus Segetimicrobium genomatis | reverse complement strand
GGGGAGGGAGCGCGCGGTCCACCTACAGAATCTCCGACTCGGGGTTCAGCCGGCCTTCGGCGAACCGGGACGGGCGGAGCGCGTGGATGTCCAGGGTGCGGGCCCCGCCGTCAAGGATGATCTCCGCCAGGAGGAGCCCGAGCACCGGGGAATGCATCACGCCGTGCCCCGACGACCCGTTTATTAAATAGAAGCCGTCCACCCCCGAGGCCGGCCCCACGAGGGCGTGTTTGTCGGGGGACATCTCGTAGAGCCCGCAGGAGCACCGCTCCAGATCGATCTCGGCGTCCCGGAAGCACGGGACGCGATCGTGCGCGCGTCGGAGCACTTCGGGCAGCCACCGGCGGTCGAAGGTCGTGTCGAAGGGGTCGTCGGCCGGCAGATCATCGGGCCAAAGGAGGCACGCGCGGCGGTCGCGCACGCGGAAGTGGAACCCGTCGTCCACGTTGATCGTCATCGGGGTGTCGGCCGGGAGCCGCGGGAACGGCTGCGTGACGGCCGTCTGTCTCCTCAGCGGCTCGACCGGAATTCGGACGCCCGCGCTTTGCGCGACGACGCCGGCCCAGGGACCCGCCGCGTTCCGGGCGCGGACTCCCTCGATGCGCTTCCCCGCCGTCCCACCCCCGCCCACCAGGCACTCAACCCGTCCGGCGTCGTACTCGAACCGGACCCCGAGCCGGCGAGCCGCCTCGATGTACCCGCGCATGATCTCGAGCGGCACGATGTACCCATCGACCGGGCAAAACGTCCCCCCGATCAGGTCGTCCGCCCGAACCGCCGGCGACAACCTCCGAATCTCGTCCGGGCCCACCTCCCGAACCTCCTGCAGACCGGCCGCCCGCTGGACCGCCACCGCGGCGCGAAGGGCGGAAAGCTGCGCGGGGGTCTTGGCCATGAAGAGGTAGCCGACCGGCCGGTAGCCGGGATCGACGCCCAGTTCCTCCGGGAACCGGCGGAGCTTCTCTCGCGCAAGCAGCGACATCCGGACGTAGACCTCGGTCGTGAACTGACACCGAAACCCGCCGGTGGCCTTGCCCGTGCTCCCCAACCCCGGCGCCCCCTGCTGCTCGAGCACGATCACGTTCCTGCAGCCGCGCAACGCCAGATGGTATGCGACGCTCGCGCCCATCACGCCCGACCCGATGATCGCCACCTCGGCGGTCGAGGCGCTCACGGGGCGCGACCGGCCTCCTTCGCCATGGGGGGTCTCTCGCGGTGCCACGACGTGATCGTTTGATAGGCGCGGCCGAGGCCGATGAGCGCGGCCTCTTCGAACGGACGGCCCACGAGCTGCACGCCGAGCGGCAGGCCGGCGGTGCTGAAGCCGCACGGCAGCGAGAGCCCCGGGAGGCCCGCGAGGTTTCCGGCCGGGATCAGCGCCACGCTGCCACCTCCCCCGGCCCGGCGCGCGCGGCCCCGCCCGACGCGGGTTCCTCCAGGCCTGCCGGGACGCCACTCCGGGTCGAGGGGCTCGTCGATCCGCGGCGCCGGCATCAGCCGCGTGGGCGCCAGGAGGACGTCGACCTCGGCAAAGATCCGTGCAAACGCCTCCTGCAGCAGGCGGCGGATCCGCATCGCCCTGAGGTAGTCGGCCGCGGGGACTTCTAGTCCGGTGCGCAGCCCGATCTGCTGACGCCGGTCTTCGAGCAACGCCACACGCCCGCTCCGAATTAGGTCCTCGAACACCGCCGACCCCTCGGCCCGAATGATCGTCCTGGCCACCGAATCGATCGCGAGCGCGGGAAGCGCGATCCGCTTCCACCGGACGCCGAGGCTCCGAATCGCCGCCTGCGCCTCCCGCATCGCGGGCCGGGCCGACGGATGCACGGCCTCGAAGTCCCCGGCGAGGTACCCCACGCGCACCCGGCGCAGGTTTCGCCCCCGCCCCCGGGCGTGGCGAAACGCACGCCCCGCCGATCCCGGGTCGCGGGGGTCTGGGCCGGCGATCGCCTCGAGCACGAGGCCGCAGTCCTCCGCGCTCCGGCACATCGGTCCGATCTTGTCCATGGTCCACGCGAGCGCCATGGCTCCGTGGCGGCTCACCAGCCCGTAGGTGGGACGCAGCCCTGTAACCCCGCAGTTGGCCGAGGGGCCGAGGATGGACCCGGAGGTCTCCGAGCCGATCCCGAACGGCACGAACCCCGCCGCGACCGCAATGCCCGTGCCGCTCGAGGACCCGCCGGACCAGTGCCCGGGGTTCCAGGGGTTCTTGCCGGGGCCTTGCAGGGACGCGGAGGGATAGCGGTATCCGCCCCCGCCGGCGAACCGCCCCCGCCCCGCGGAGCCGCTCGATTACCGCCGCATCGTAGTCAAAGGCCTGGCGGGCGTACGGCCGCGTCCCCCACGGGGTGGGGGCTCCCGTGACGGCCAGCAGATCCTTGGCGCCGTACGGGATTCCCAGGAGCGGTCCGAGACGACGCCCATCCTTGAGCGCCCGGTCTGCCGCCCGGGCCTCGCGCAGCGCCCGCTCGCGGAGGACGCAGGCCACGGCGTTGTACCGGGGCCCGAGGGACTCGAGCCGGTCGAGGGCGATCCGGGTCAGTTCCACCGATGAGAACCGCCGGCGCCTGAGTCCTGAGCCCAACTCGCTCAGGGTGCCGAAGAGGTCATCCATGGGTCAGGGCTTGAAGATCGGGGCCGGCTCGGTTGCGACCGGCATCCGGACGCGCCGCATCGCCACGCCGGACTCCCGCTGCACCTTGAGGACCTGCCGCACCCCCGCGGCCGCCGGGCGCGGTCGTCCGCGCCGCCCCCGCGCACGGGGTGGCGGGGAGACGCGGGGCGCCCGCATCCGGGTTCGAGTCCGTCGCGTCATGCTCCGTCAGTACCACACGGCGCGGAGCGGTTCCTGGACCTACCCGCGGCGGCGACGATCCCACACCTCCGGGTTGACGAGTCGCGGCGGCCGCTCGTCCTCCAGCACCTGCATGATCTGCTCGGCCCCGGCGAGGGACAGCCGCTGGGTCGTCTCCCGGCTCACGCCGGCGATGTGGGGGGTCACGATGACGTTCGGCAGTCCGAAGAGCGGGTTGGTGGACGGCGCCGGCTCGGGGTCGAACACGTCGATCCCCGCGCCGGCGATCCGCCCTTCGCGGAGGGCGGCGGCGAGCGCGGACCCGTCCACCACCGCGCCGCGGGCGCAGTTGATCAGGAAGGCGGTGGGCTTCATCAGGCCCAACTCCTCCTCGCCGATCACGTGGCGCGTCCCTTCGTTGAGCGGGGTGTGGACCGTCAGGAAGTCCACCTCGGGAAGCAGGTCGTGCAGGCGGCGCCGGCGCTCGATAGTCATGGCGCGAAAGACCGCGTCGTCCAGAAACGGGTCGTACGCCAGGACCCGGTTCTCGAAAGCCGCAACGCAGATCCGGGCCACCCTCCGGCCGATCGCGCCCATGCCGACGATCCCCACCGTCTTGCCGGAGAGTTCGGTCCCCATCTCGGCCCCGAGCCACGCGTCCCGGGAGGCCCAGCCCTCGCGCCGGAGGCGGGCATCGCCCTTCACGATCCGCCGGGCGAGGGCCAGCATCATCCCGACGGCGTGCTCGGCGACAGGGGTGGCCCCGACCCCAACGTTGTTGACGACCGGGATCCCGGCCTCGGTCGCCGCGGCGACATCGATGTGGTCGAACCCGGCGCCTTCGGTGCCGATCGCCCGGAGGCGCGGGGATGCGGCGACCAGTTCCCGCGTCATGCGGATGGGAGGCCGGACGAGGACGGCGTCGGCCTGCGCCATCGCCTGCACGACGCGGTCCGCGGGCGCGTCCCGCGGAACGACCTCCACATCGGCGCGGGCCGCAAGCCACTCCGGACCCGCTTGATGGAGCGACCCGCCGAGCAATACGATCCTAGCCATCCGCGATCGCCCCCATCTCCACCAGGGCCTCCACCGTTTCGCACGGCGGCAGACCGACGACGTTAGTGTACGACCCCTCGATCCGCCTGACCATGTACGCGGCGCGTCCCTGAATCGCGTAGGCCCCGGCCTTGTCGTAGGGGGGTTCCGCCGCGATGTACGCCGCGATCTCTCCCGGGCTCAGCGCCTTGAAATGCACCAGGGTCGTCGCGGCGCCGATCCGGACCCGGCCGCGGGCCGCATCGTAGACCGCGAACCCGGTAATCACCTCGTGCGTTTCTCCAGACAGCGCCCGGAGCATCCGCTCGGCGTCGGCCTTGTCGCGCGGCTTCCCCATGACCTCGCCCCCGCGCACCACGACGGTATCCGCCCCGATGAAGAACCGTCCCGCCGTGCCCGCAGCCACGCTCCTGGCCTTGGCCTCCGCCAATCGCCGGGCGTGGTCGGCCGCGACCTCTCCCGGCCGAAACTCCTCGGGCAGGCGGCTCGGCACCGCGTCGACCTCGATGCCCGCCGAACCCAGGAGCTCGACCCGGCGCGGAGAGGCCGAGGCGAGGATGATCCTCTCGCCGGAAGAGCGCCAGCGGGGGGCCAGGCTCACGAGACGGGCACCGACGAGAGGCGCAGGGTCTTCGCGAGCCGCGCGATGTGGACCAGCGCCTCCGGCAACGTGGAACTCCGGTAGTCCACGTCTGCGACCAGCATCCGGACGCCCAACGCGCCATAGCGATCTGCGAGATCCGGCGTCAGCGGGATGTTCCGGCCGGGGCGCACGATCAGCCACAGGTCCGCCATGGAGCGCCGCGCCCCGGCCATGAACCCCCGAAGCCGCTCCAGCCCCTCCGCGACCTGATCGGGGGTGACGTTCAATGGGTGCCAGCCGTCGCACACCTCCGCCACCCGGCGCAGCGCGGCGTCGCTCTCGCCCCCGCTCAGAATGGGCAGGCGCGCTCCCTGGGGGGGCTTGGGATCCATCCCGAACGGCGTCAGGCGGTAGAAGTCTCCCTCGAACGCCACCGGA
>VBAO01000361.1 GCA_005883865.1 Candidatus Segetimicrobium genomatis | reverse complement strand
CGTACTGGATGGTCCGGGGGATCCGGGCATTCTACGAGGCCGCCCTCGCCGCCCTCGAGCGCGGAATGGCGATCGACGAGATCATCAACCTGCCGCAGAACGAGCAGATCGCCCGGTTCAAGGAGGTCCCGAACGACAAGTTCCGCGTCCACATCGACGAGTTTCTGAAGTCCCTGCCGGCGGCGTTCAAGGAGAAGGCCAAGGGCGAGGTGCCCGTCCCGGCGTCCTCCGACGCGCGGGGGGCCAGGCCGAAGGCGTAGGGGAGGAGACCCGCGGCATGGATCTCGCCAAGACCTCGCTCAGCCTGCGCGAGGATGTCGCCAGGATCGGTGTCAGCCGGGAGATGATCGGCCGGCGGTTCAACGGGCTGGGAGATCCGATCGACGGCCTGCCGCCGATCATTCCGGAGAAGCGCCTCCCGATCCTGGGGGCCCCGATCAACCCCGTGGCGCGCGCGAAGCCGGCCGAATTCATCCAGACCGGCATCTCCACCATCGATGTGATGAACACGCTGGTGCGCGGCCAGAAGCTCCCGATCTTCTCCGGCGCCGGTCTCCCCGCCAACGAGATCGCCGCGCAGATCGCCCGCCAGGCGAAAGTCCT
>VBAO01000331.1 GCA_005883865.1 Candidatus Segetimicrobium genomatis | reverse complement strand
TGCGGGCAAACGCGCATGCCCACCAGAAGACTGTGGAGGGATAGCTGGCTATGCGGACTTCTTGGCAGCAATTCGGACTCCGAGGCATCCCGAGCACGAGAGCATGCTGGATTGGATCGGTGGAGAGTTCGACCCAGAGGCGTTCGACCTCGGGGAGATTAATGCCGTGTTGAGGCGTTCCCGATAGACCAATTCATGTTCGTGGGGTTATCTTCGGTAGGCTTCACGGCGGTGTCGAACGTATTGCACTTCAACGACGTGGGTCCCAACGACCCGGTAAATGATCCGGTAGTCGCCCATCCTTAGTTTCCAATACCCTTCCCAATCGCCGTGGAGTGGGTCTCCCGTTCGTGGGTCGTCTATTAGTTGGTCAAGCGCAATCTCGAGTTTTCGGCGGATCTCCGGGGAAACCTTCCGGATGTCGCGGGCAGCCCGGCGCGTGAAGTGTAATTCAGTCATGCACGCCGTTTGCGAGCTTCACGCAGTGGCCTGCGGCCAAACACATCTTCGTAAGCATACACTCGACCTGCCTTTGCGTCGGCTTGCGCCTCTCGCAAGGCCCTCAGCGCCCCCGGATCTGCCATTTCTTCAAGGGTCGCCATCATACTGTTGTACTCATCAGTGCCCAGGAGGATCGCGACCGGGGCCCCTTCACGGGTGATGACGACTTGGTCTCCCTTCTCGGCCGCGCGGATGAGCTTAGTGAGTTGCTGATGGGCTTTCTTGACTCCAACTGTCCTTGCCACGGATCACCTCAATGGATTCGGTATATACGTGTGTATATACCATAGTATAGACAATCGATAGGCAATTGGCAAGAGAGTGTGCTCCGTTTGATGTCGTGGTGACATTGATGGAGGCCTCCTGCCGCGCCCACTCACTTTGCCATCGGCACGTTACTCCGGCCGCCGCACCACGTCCCCGGCCGCCGTCCGCGGTTCTGGTTCGGTCGGAAAGATGTCAAAGACATAGTCGTGGGCGGCCAGGGCGGTCTGGCTCATGGCGCCTGCACGAACGCGCGCAATGATGTCCTCGCGGGAGAGGCCGAAGATCGCCTCCAGAATCTGCCCGCGCTCCTGCGCGTTCGCCTGCCCCACGACAAAGAGCACGCGGGCGCTGTGCTGGATGTAACGAGGCGAAAGCAGCTGCCGCTTCAGGATCTGCATGATGATGGCCGCTTTGGCGCGGTCAAAGCGGGCCTGATCGCCGCGGCGGTCCAGCTCGGCGAAGAACTCCGATGTCCATTCGTTGTGGCAGTCCCACACCTTCTCGAACAGTTCCCTGGTGAAACGGGTCCCGGCCTTGATTTCGAGGGCGTTCACCGCCGGCACGACGCCGTCCTCGGTGAGCGCCGGCCGCTTGAGGTAACCGTCCTTGGTGATGACGGCGTGGTGATGGACGAGGCTCCACAGCCAGGACACGTCGATCCGGTAGGTGGCGAGGTCGTTCATGAATCGCAGCGACAGTTCATAGTCGTCGATCGCCGCGGCGAAGTTGCCGTTGAGGATCTGGAAGCCGTAGTTCGCCGCCATGTAGAACGCGTGTTGGATGTGCTCAATGGTGATCTCTCCCTTCGGCACGCCGTAGATGCCGTCCCACAGTTCCCGCGTGAAGAGTTTCTCCGGCGTGTCGAGCATGCCGGCGGTGATGACCCAGGGGGTGATCTTGCCCTCCGAGTTCAACAAGCCGCGGGACTGCAGCAGGTGCCGTTCCGCGTCGATGAGACCGCTGGCGACCGCCGGCACCGGCCTGCCTTTCACGTCCACCGTCTCCCGCGGCGCATCCAGGATCGCCTGGAGGCGGGCCATCGGGACCCGTAGCGGCGCGTTGCCCGCGGCGACGTAGGCCGGCTCCGGGCTGGCGACCCAACTCTGCCGGTAGGCATCATAGAGTCGTCCCTTCACCCGGCCGGCGAGGATGTCTTCCAGAGTGGGCCGGTGGCCCGCGGGCATCGGCTCCGCGGGCACAAACATGAGGCCGAGCAGGCGTTCTCGCAGCTTGTCGACGGCCATCGCCCGCAGCGCCATCGCGTTATACCGCGAGCGGCCATAGGGATCGGTCGGCTGATAGATCATGACCGCCGCCATCCCGCCGATGGGGGCGCCCTGGCTGAGCTCGCCGTCCTTCAAGGCGGCCATGAGCATCATCAGCGCGTTGTACCGCTGATATGCAATCATGTTCGGAGAGGCCATGCCGATAAACTGCGGATCCGGGAAGACGCCCTGCGGGTCGTCCTTCCACATCTCGATGAGGCTGGCCAGGTAGTCCCAGCGGCCGACATTCGTTCCAAGGAGCCGGCGCCGCAAGACCCAGGCGATCGCGGGCAAGAATCGGCCCGCATTGCCCTCCTCGTAGAGGACTTTGATCTTGATCGTGCCGGGCCGGACGCCGATCATGCCTTCCAGCCGCGCCAGGAGCTTCTCCACAATGAGGGCTTCCTGGGGGGTCTGGATCTTCGGGATGTAGTAATATACGCCGGTGCCCGCGTGGGTGAGGGCCCCGTAGTTGTTGAGCGTCCAGAGGACCGTGATGGGGATGAGGCCGGGCACCGGCCGGCCGTCGACCCTGATGTGGTGCGGGTGACGTATTGAGCTTATACACGCGCCGGTTGCCTTTCTTGATCACCTCATAGGGGCGGCCGGTCCACCGGCCTTCGAAAATCTCCTTGGCGTTCTGCAGGGCCGCGAACACCCCCGGCGACTGATTCGCGGGTGCGCCGTCGGGCCGGAAATGGGACGGCGAGGCGTCTTCAAAGTCGGGCATGTTCATTGGCGCCGGGCTGTTCAACGCGTTAAAGGCCATGTCCAGCGTATGCCACGGCCCGGTGAGCTCCAGGCCGGGATTCGTCAACGGGTGGGCGTCCGCCGGGATGGGAACCTCGTCGTTGAGCCGCCAGCGCCACTCGCTGTCCCGGCCGAGCATATTATCAATCAAACCTTGGACGATCTGGCGAAATGTC
>VBAO01000330.1:2683-3338 GCA_005883865.1 Candidatus Segetimicrobium genomatis | reverse complement strand
CCACGCGGTCGGGCGGCAGGATGCGCGCGATATCCAGCATCGCCCGCCCGTTGTCGAACGCGATGAGGCGCGCGAGGAGCGTGCGCACCTGCTCGCGGCTCATGGTGTGGAAGTAATCGCCGGCGGGCCCGGTGTCGCGGAGCACGTCATCGATCAAGGCGTCGAGGTCGGCGGCGTGACGCTGGATGAACGTCGCGGACACGTCCGGAACGTTCTCGAACCGGGAGCGCACCATCTCATAGGCGGAGAGGGGGAAGTTCGCGACGAGGTTGGTCCTGAGGTAGTAGACTTTCTCGCTCGTGTACGCATACGCCTCGACCGGCTGCCCCAGGTCGAGGCTGGAGAGCGGGACGGCCGTCTCGCGGTTGTCGAGGTCCAGGCCGCGCACCTGCCCGGCCTCGCCGCGGTGCCCCTCCAGCCACCCAAACACCCGGTAGCCGCGAACGGGCGCGCCCTGCGCCGGGGTGACTTCGAGCGGAGCGATCCTCCCGCCGTTCCGGAGCGCGTGCGTGTAGCGGACGTACACCCAGTCGTCGGAATGGAACCGCGTGTTGGGGTAGGTCGCCTGCAGCCCGTACGACGAGGTGCTCTTGCCGGTCCCGGTGGGCGCGATATACAACACGCCCCGGCCGTCCTTCTCCACGCACGCGCCGTG
>VBAO01000330.1:0-2632 GCA_005883865.1 Candidatus Segetimicrobium genomatis | reverse complement strand
TTGAAGAAGACGATCGTGTTGGTCCGGCGGCTGTAGTACGCCGCCTCCGGCTGTTCGGCGACCCCGCACAGCGCGTAGACGGTGACCTGGGGCTGCCGGGGCGGGGTCAGGCCGGTGATCGTCTGCCATTCCTCCGGGCTGTACCAGTTGAGGACCCAGAACATGTGCAGGTGGGTGGAGTTCGTGATGGCCCGCACCCGGACCCCGTGGATCACGATATCGTGCAGCGCGAGCGGCTCTTTGCCGGCGTGCCGCACGATGTGCTCGACCGCGGCCGAGACGAGTTCGTCCCGGCGGCCTTCGATCCGATCGATGGTCTTGTCGTGAACCGCGGTGCGCGTCTTCGTCCGCGTGATGGTGTTGCTGGCGCCGATCGGGGTGCCCGGCCACTCGGCGGCATGCGTGTTCGGCGGGGGGGGGAACGTGAAAGCCTCCACGGATGGGCCTCCTCGGACACCTGCAGCCGGGCGGAAGGCGGCGAGATCCTACGGACTGTTGTTCGCCACCCGGCTTCGACAGTTGAATACCCCTCCCCTGCCGTCTCCGGCGCCCGGGCGGGCGTGCGGCGGGACGCGGCCCGGCGGCCTGCGCCCGGCCGCACGTTACCGTCTCGTCACCCGCCCGTGACAGTCGCCCAACAGGCCGTGGGCAGAATGCTATCATAACCTTAGGGTATCGGGAGGGCGCGAGTGACGACGGCTTCGAAGGCGGACCATCAGGTGGGCGGCCGGATCCTGGTCGTGGACGACGAGCCGCACATCGTCGAACTGGTGCGGTATAACCTCGCCCGGGAGGGATTCGAGGTCTCGGTCGCCCACGACGGCCACGAAGCGATCGAGAAAGCCAAGCAGGACGCCCCCGACCTCGTGATCCTGGATCTGATGCTTCCCTACGTGGACGGCCTGGAGGTCTGCCGCCACATCCGCCGGGAGTCGCCGGTCCCGATCCTCATGCTGACCGCCAAGGATGGGGAGCAGGAACGGGTCGTCGGGCTCGAATCGGGGGCGGACGACTACGTGACCAAACCGTTCAGCCCGCGGGAACTCGTGGCCCGGGTCCGCGCGATCCTCCGCCGCACCACGCGGGAGGCCCAGCGGCCGGCGGCCAGGCCGGTCGCGGTCGGCGGGCTGGTCCTCGACGAGACCACCCACGAAGTCCGGTTGAACGGCCGGCTGATCGACCTGACGGCCAAGGAGTTCGACCTCCTCAAGCTCCTGCTGAGCCACCCGAACCGCGTCTTCACCCGGGACTTCCTCCTCGAGCATATCTGGGGATACGACTACTTCGGCAGCACGCGGACGGTCGACATGCACATCAGCCGGCTCCGGGAGAAGATCGAGGACGATCCCAACACCCCCACCTACGTCATGACCGTGCGCGGGGTCGGCTACAAACTGAAGAAGGACCAGGGATGAACCGCAGCCTGCGCTGGAAGCTCACCGCAAGTTACCTCCTGCTCGTCCTCTTCTCGCTCGCGGTCGCCGCGGCGGTCCTGATCCCCGGCATCACCCAGGTCTACTCCAACGACTACCAGCGGGACGTTCTCAACCAGGCCAGGACCATCGCGCGGCTCCTCGAAATGCGCCAGGCCGAGGGAGCGACGATCGCCCTCCTCGACGACATCGCCAGCCGGTCCTCGTGGAGAGAGGGCGTGTACGTGGGGGTGAAAGACGACACGGGACGCCCGCCGGCGACCGGCCGGTGGGCGGGACAGGGGGGAGGCTCGGTCGCCCCCGAGGTGCGGGCCGCCCTCGAGGGACGGCCCACCACCATGATCCGCCCCGATCCACTCGACGGCGACCCCCGGATCTTCGCGGCGGTCCCGCTTCGGGCCGGAGGCGCCATCACCGGGGTCGTCCAGGTGAGCGTCCCCCGGCTGTGGCTCGATCGAGCGCTCGGAAGGATGTGGATCGCGCTCGGCGAGGCGCTCGTGGCCGGGGTGGTCGCCGCCCTCCTGCTCGGCGCCTGGAGGGCGCGCACCCTCACCGCACCGGTGCTGGAACTGGCCCGCGCCGCCGGGCGGATCTCCGCCGGCGACCTGACCGCGCGCGCGGCGGTCCAAAGCCGCGATGAGATCGGGCAGCTCGCCGGCACCTTCAACGCGATGGCGGAGCAACTGCGGCAGAAGCTGGCGGCCGTCAGCGAGGAACGCAACAAAATCGAGGCCATCATCTCAAGCATGAGCGACGCCGTGGTGGCGGTGGATCGCCAGGGGACAATCCTCCTGCTCAACCGCGCCGCGGAAGACCTGCTGGGCCTGCCTCAGGCGGCCCAGGGGCGGCGCCTCGAGGACTTGCTCGGCGAGCACCCATTCCGGCGGAGCATCGAAGCGGCCGCGCGGGACCGGCGGGATGTCGCCCAGGAGTTCAGCCCTGAGGCGTTGGGCGACCGGATCCTCGATGTGCACGCCACGCCGCTCCGGGGGCCCGACGGGGCCGGCGCGGGAGCGGTGGCCGTCGTCCGGGACGTCACGGATCTCCGGCGCGCGGAACGCCTCCGGCGAGAGCTCACCGCCAACATCTCCCACGAGCTTCGCACGCCGCTCACCTCGATCAAGGGGTTCGCCGAGACCCTGCTGGGCGGGGCGATGGCCGATGAGGAAGCGTGCCGGCGGTTTCTGGCGATCATCGAC
>VBAO01000329.1:6061-8999 GCA_005883865.1 Candidatus Segetimicrobium genomatis | reverse complement strand
TCCGGGCCGGCGCCGCCCTGGTGGCCGGCGATCTTGTCGAGCTCGTCGATGAAGATGATCCCCGATTCCTCGGCCCGGCGGACCCCCTCGCGCACGGCCTCGTCGGGGTCGATGAGCTTTTGGGCCTCTTCCCCGGTCAACACGCGCAGGGCCTCGGGCACCGCCATCCGCCGCCGCCGCCGGCGGCGGGGGAGGAGGTTTCCGACCAGGTCGTGGAGGTTGATCCCCATCTCCTCGCCCCCCTGCCCCGAGAAGACCTCGATCATCGGCGAGGCCGCCTCCTCCACCTCGATCTCGACCATCTCCTGGTCCAGGTCCCCCCGCTCCAGGCGCTCCCGGAGGAGCGCGCGGCGCCCGAGGACGTCTGCCGGGGGCTCGGCGTCCGCCGCGGCCGGCTGGGCCGCGCGGCCGCCGCCGAACAGGGCCTCCAGCGGATTTGCGTACGTCCCCTCCCGCCGCGGCGCGGGGGCGAGGATCTCCAGGAGCCGCTCACGGGCCTGGGCGGCCGCCGGCGCCTCGACCGTGCGCATGCGTTCGGTCCGGACCATCTGGACCGCGGCCTCGACCAGGTCCCGTACCATCGAGTCGACGTCCCGGCCGACGTATCCGACCTCGGTGAACTTCGTCGCCTCCACCTTGACGAACGGGGCCGCCGCGAGCCGCGCGAGCCGCCGGGCGATCTCCGTCTTGCCGATTCCCGTCGGGCCGATCATGAGGATGTTCTTGGGGATGACCTCATCCCGGAGGTGCGACGCGATCCGGCTCCGCCGGTAGCGGTTGCGCAGCGCGATCGCGACCGCCCGCTTGGCGGCCCCCTGACCGACGATGTACTTATCGAGTTCCTCGACGATCCGCCGCGGGGTGAGGGCCTCCATCGTGAGCGGAGGGGTCGGGCGGGGAACGGAGGTCATCCGGCTACCGGAGGGTCTCCACGGTGACGCGCTCGTTCGTGTAGACGCAGATCTCCGCCGCCAGCCGGAGCGACTCGCGGGCGATCTCCTCGGCGCCGAGGTCCGAGTGCAGCAGCAGCGCGCGGGCGGCGGCGAGCGCATACGGACCGCCCGATCCCACCGCGGCGACCCCGTCGTCGGGCTCCACGATGTCGCCGCCACCCGAGAGCACGAACACGTGCTCACGATCCGCGACGACCATCAGGGCGTCCAGCCGGCGCAACACCCGGTCGGTCCGCCAGTCCTTGGCGAGTTCGACCGCGGCCCGGGCCAGATTCCCGTGGAACGCGTCGAGTTTCTGCTCGAGCTTCTCGAACAACGTGAGGCCGTCGGCGGCGGACCCGGCGAATCCCACCAGCACCCCATCGCCGATCCGGCGGACCTTCCGCGCACCGTGCTTGAGCACCGTGTTGCCGACGCTCACCTGGCCGTCTCCGGCGACCGCGATCGCGCCGTCGCGCCGCACCGCGACAATGGTGGTCGAGCGCATCACCGGGGCCGGTCGCCTTATGACGGTGCCCCCACCTGCTCGACCTCCCGCTTGGGGGCCTCCTGGTAGTTGCACACCTTGTTGCGGCACACCACCGGAGCCGGGGTGCCCCGCCTCGCGCGCTTGAACACCAGCATCTGGCCGCACTGCGGGCACAACCGCCCGGTCGGACGGTCCCAGGACGTAAACGTGCACGCGGGATAGCTCGCGCACCCGTAGAACATCCGGCCCTTTCGGGTTCGCCGCTCGACGATCTCCCCCCCGTCGAGCGGACACCGCACCCCGATGCCGATCGGCCGGGTGTACGAGCAGGCGGGATACCCGGAGCAGGCGATGAACTGGCCGTAGCGCCCGCGGCGCTTGACGAGCGGCTGGCCGCAGCGCGGACACGGCTCGCCGATCTCCTCGGGGGCGACCTCCACCTCTTCGATGTTCTGCTCGGCCTTGTGCAGGACCTCGGCGAAGGGCCCGTAAAACCCCCGGAGGAGCTTCACCCAGTCCTCCTTGCCTTCTTCGACCCGGTCGAGTTCTTCCTCCAGGTGGGCGGTGAAGTCCACGTCCACCACCGTGGGGAAGTGCTCGACGAGGAGGGAGTTGACGAGGATGCCGAGCTCGGTCGGGTACATCCGGCGCTCCTCGACCTCGACGTACCCGCGGTGCTTGATCGTCTCGATGATCGGCGCATAGGTGCTCGGACGGCCGATGCCCCGCTCTTCGAGGGCGCGCACCAGGGTCGCTTCGGTGTACCGGGGTGGCGGCTGCGTGAAGTGCTGGGCCGGGTCGAGTCCCAGGAGCCGGAGGCGCTCCCCCTGCTGGACGTCGGGCAGCCAGCCTTCGGGCCCTTCCTCCTCGCCGTTGTCGCGTCCCTCGAGGTAGACACGGAGGAATCCCGGAAACTTCACGCGCGATCCGGTGGCCCGGAGCACGTACGTCCCGGCCGCGACGTCGACCGCCAGGGTGTCGAGCACCGCCGAGGCCATCTGGCTCGCCACGAACCGCTCCCAGATCAGCCGGTACACCTTGTATTGGTCTCCCTTGAGAAACGGCTTGACGGCGTCGGGGGTCCGGAGCACCGACGTGGGCCGGATCGCCTCGTGCGCCCCCTGCGCGTTGCGGCGCGAGGTGTACTGGCGCGGCTGCCCGGGCAGGTAGGGCGCCCCGAACGTCTGGGTGATGTACTCGCGCGCCTGGCGTTGGGCGTCTTCCGCAACCCGGACGGCGTCCGTGCGCATGTAGGTGATCAGCCCCACCGTGCCCTCCGCCCCCACGTCCAAGCCCTCGTAGAGCTGCTGCGCGACGACCATGGTGCGGGCGGCCGAGTACCCGAGCTTGCGGTTCGCCTCCTGCTGCAGCGTGCTGGTCGTAAACGGCGCCGCCGGATGCCGGTGCTGGTCCTTGCGGCGGATCTCGGACACCTGGAACGGCAGCGGCTCCAGCTCCTGCACGATCGCCCGGGCGGCGGCTTCGTTCGAGATCTCCACCTTCTCGCCTTTCGCGC
>VBAO01000329.1:0-5898 GCA_005883865.1 Candidatus Segetimicrobium genomatis | reverse complement strand
CTGGGCGTTCACCAGGCTGGTATCGATGTCTCGGGGGGCCTGGAGCGCCCGGCGGATCGCATCGCGGGTCACCTCATGGAACTCGCTCCGCTTGATCTTGGGATTGAGGGGGTTGAGGATCGTCGCCAGGTGCCAGGAGATCGCTTCGCCCTCCCGGTCCGGATCGGTGGCCAGGTAGACCGCCGAAGCCTTTTTGGCCGCCGCCTTCAGCTCCTTGATGATGGGTCCTTTGCCCTTCGGGACCACGTACTTCGGGGCGAACTCATGCTCGACGTCGACGCCGAGCTGGCTGCGCGGGAGGTCCTTGACGTGCCCCATCGAGGCGACGACCTCGTACTTCCGGTCGAGGAGCTTCTTCACGGTTCTCGCCTTGGTCGGCGATTCCACGACGACGAGTGATTTCTTGACGGTGCTTCCCTTGGCCGGCGATTCTACGGCGAGTGGTTTCTTAACGGTTTTCGCCTTGACCGGCGGTTCTACGACGACGAGTGATTTGGCCACAGATCGCCTCCTGGATGATGCTGCGCGCCGGGTCCATCGAACCCCGACCGCCGTGTGAACTGTTTCCCCGGGGACTGTCGAACCAGACCCCGGACCTCGAGCGTGGCCAGCGCCCCGGCCACGCGCCCGACCCCCAGCCCGCAGCGCTCGACGACCCGATCGATGTGGGCGGGGGCCTCGCCGAGCACCCGGAGGACCCCACTCCAAGCCTCTGCAGCAACTCCCCGGGATCGCCGAGCACCCTGGCCCCGCTCGCCAGCAGCCGGTGCGGGCCGCGGCTGCCCGGGGCGAACACGCTTCCGGGCACGGCGTACACCGGCCGTCCCTGGCGGGCGGCGTGCCGCGCCGTGATCAATGATCCGCTGTCCACGCCGCCCTCCACGACCACGACCGCCTGGGCCAGCCCGCTGATCAGGCGGTTCCGCAGAGGGAATTGTTGCCGGCGCGGAGGAACCCCCATCGGCGCCTCCGAGACGATCCCCCCGCGGGCGAGCATCGCTTCCATTAAAGAGCGGTGCTCCCGCGGATACACCACATCCACCCCGCACCCCAGGACCGCCACCGTGCTCCCTCCCTGCCGCAGCGCACCCGCATGGGCGGCCGCATCGACGCCCCGGGCCAGGCCGCTCACCACGACGACCCCGGCTCCACCGAGCACCTCCCCGAGCGCTCCGGCCACATCGAGCCCGTACGCGGACGGGGAACGCGTTCCCACGACCGCGACCGCCGGCTCCGGCGCCCTGTACGATCCCCGCAGGTACAGGACCGGCGGCGCATCGTCGAGTTCGCGGAGCCGCGCCGGGTAATCGGCGTCGAGCCAGGTCAGCACGCACGCCCCCGCGCGGGACGCCCGGCGAAGTTCTTCGTCGACGTCGATCGCCCGTCGCCACCGTACGATCAACGCCGCAAGGCGGGGACCGATTCCCGGCACCGCGGCCAGGGCCGTCTCCCGCGCCTCGGACGCGGCGCGCGCCGAGCCGATCGCCTGCACGAGACGCGCGATGCGGATCGGGCCGAGCGCGGGCACCAGGTGGAGCGCGATCAGGCACCGGCGTTCGTCCGGATCGTCTCTACCTCTATACCCGGTTCCCGGCGATTTTATACCCGGCCTCCGCGCATTGTCAAATAACGGACCACGGCTGGCGCGCGAGCACGATGGCATCGACCTGGGCCGCGCCCCCCTGCTCGCGCAGCACGCGCGCGCATTCGCTCAGCGTCGCGCCGGTCGTCATCACGTCATCGATCACCGCCACCCGTGCGCCGCGGAGCATCCGGGTCGAGAACCCGAGAGCGAACGCCCCCCGCACGGCGCGCCATCGGTCCGGTTCGGCCTGCCCCCGCAGCGGCGCCATGGCGCGCACCTGCACGAGAAACGGAGGCGTGAGATCGTCCAGCGGATACCCCGGCCGAAGCGCTTCGGCCGCGCCGAGATAGACGGCGGTGAGCGGGTGCACCGGGCGGCCGCGCAGGCCCAACGGGTGAAATGGCACGGGCAGGACGATGTCGTAAGCGCGCGCCGCCGGGTGGTGGACGATGAATCCCGCGAGCAACCGTCCGAGCAGGGTCACGGCCCCCGGGTCGGCCGCGTCCTTCGCGGCGATCAGGAGGCGCTGGACGTCACCCTGTTTGTACCCCAGCGCCACGTGGGTCGTCCCCACACGCAACCACCCGCGCCGGCATCCGAGGCTTGCGCAGCGTCCCTGGTGGACGCGCTGCGCGCAGCGTGGGCACGCATCCGGGGGAATCGGAGCGAGGCCCGCCGCGAGGCACGCCGGAGAGATCGGATACCCACGGCGGCAGGTGCGGCAGCACCGGTGCGCGCGGAGCGCCTCCCACAGCGAACGGACCGCGCGGGGGGAGCCGGTCATCCCCCCTCGCCCCCGGGCTCTTCCGATCGATCGAGCGTCCGGTACGCGAGCGCCTCGGCGATGTGCGGCACGCCGATCTCGCCGGCCCCTTCGAGGTCGGCGATCGTGCGCGCCACCCTGACGACCCGCTCATAGCCCCGCGGGCTGAGGGACAGCCGGTCGATGGCGTGATGGAGAAAGCGCCGCGGCTCCTCGCCGAGCCCCCACCCGTGGCGGATCCGGGCGTGGGGCATCGTCGCGTTGGTCAGCCCCTCGGTCCCGAACCCGGCTCCGCGGGCCGCCTGGAGCCCCCGGGCGAGGACGACCCGGGCCCGGACCTCAGACGACGCTTCCCCAAGTGCCTGGGCCGTGAGGTCGGCCCCGCTCACCCGGGGCACCTCCACGTGGAGGTCGACCCGGTCGATGAGGGGGCCTGAGAGACGCCTGAGGTACCGGGTTCGCTGGGCCGGGGAGCACACGCACGCGCGGCACGCGTCTCCCCGGTGGCCGCAGGGACACGGGTTCATCGCGGCGACCAGCATGCACCGGGCCGGAAACGCGACCGCCCCGTGTGCGCGCGTCACCGTGATCCGCCCCTCCTCGATGGGCTGCCGCAGCGCTTCGAGGACATCGCGTCGAAACTCCGGCAGCTCGTCGAGGAACAGGACGCCGTGGTGGGCCAGGCTCACCTCCCCCGGGCGGGGGAGCGTCCCGCCGCCCACGAGGCGGCAGCTGGCCGGAGACGCTGTAGATGCGGGTCACTTCGATCGCCTCGTCGGGGGTGAGCGGGGGAAGGATCGTGGGAAGCCGCCGGGCCAGCATCGTCTTTCCCGCTCCCGGAGGACCGAGCATGATCACGTTGTGGCCGCCGGCGGCGGCGATCTCGAGCGCCCGGCGGGCATGGGCCTGCCCACGCACGTCCGAGAGATCCCCGGCGTTCGGGGGGATCGCCGGCGCCGGCCTTCCGACGGAGGGCAGCGGGCACATCGGGGCCAGACCTCGGAGCCGTCGCGCGATCTCCGAAAGCGAGCCGACCGGGTGGATCGGGACGCCCTGGACGAGCCCGGCCTCGTTCGCGTTCGCCTGGGGGACGAGCAGGCCGCGACCACCCCGGTCGCGGACGGCGAGCGCGATGCTCAGGACCCCCGGCACCGGACGCACCGACCCATCCAGGGAGAGCTCCCCGATCGTGAGGAGGCCCTCGAGCGCACCCGGGGGAATCTGGTGGGTGGCCGCGAGAAGCCCCAGGGCGATCGGGAGGTCGAACGCGGAACCCTCCTTGCGCGTATCGGCGGGGGCGAGGTTGACCGTAATCCGTCTGATGGGGACCGCGTACCCGGAGTTCCGCACCGCCGCCCGCACCCGCTCGCGCGCCTCCCGCACCCCCGCGTCGGGGAGCCCGACGACCGCAAAGGTGGGGATCCCCGGGCTGATGTCCACCTCGACCTCCACCATCGAGGCCTCCAACCCCACGACCGCCGCGCTCTGCACCCGCGCCAGCACAACCGGCTCCCTTGCCCATTATAGATGGAAAGATGTTTATATGTCTAGATATCACGGTGAAAGACCCCGACCCCGCACGCCGCGCGCGGCGGCCCCCGAAGGAACGCGGCAGACCCGCGCGGAACGGGCCACCGCGGAGATCCACCATGCCGAGAACGCAGGAACGGTACGAGCTCGAACTCCATTGTGCCCGCTGCCGCCGGACCACGACGCACTCGGTCGCGATCGGAGACCGTTCGCTGTCGCGCGTCATGTGCATCGCCTGCGGTCGCGCCGTCGCCGTGGACACCCTCCAGTTCATGGAGCAGTACGTCGACAGCGTGATGCGCCGGATCCTGGCCAAGCCGTTCGAGGTCACGACGGAGTTCACGCGCAGCCCCCGCGAGTTCATCACCTCGCTGCCGAGCCGGATGTTCACCAAGCCGTTCCGGGTCGCGGCCGAGCTGCGGACCACCATGGACATCGTCCGCCTGCGGCGCCGGCCGCCGTCTTCCATCGCGCCCACGCTCCCGGCGGCCGCGGGGGAGCTCCCCCCCGTCGAGCGGCGCTGCCAGGTGCTGCTCAGCGCCCCGCTGATGTGGGCCCACACCCCCGACGACCTCCTGGTGGCCGCGCGGGATCTCGGGTACGACGGGGTCGAGATGTGGGCGTACCAGTTGTCGTGGGAGGGGGCCGATGCCGACCTGAACCTCTCTTCGCGGCTGGACGCGATTCGGGCGGCCTCCGTGGACGCCGTCCACCGATCGGTGGATCAGGCGCGGGAACTGGGCGCCCGCCTGGTGATCGTGCACCCGGGCCGCATCACCGTGCCGTTCGACGACGCGGAAGCGTACTGGCCACGCCTGGTGGCGAGCCTCCAGGAGATCGCGGACCATGCCGCCCAGGGCGGGCTTCGCGTGGGGGTCGAGCACATGGAGCCGCGCCAGGGGGAGTACGTCATCACGGCCGATCAGGCGAACCGCCTGGTGCGGGACGTGGACCGAGCAAACGTCGGGATCGTCCTCGACGTGGCGCACATTCCCTGGGGGGAGGACGAACCCTCATTTGCCGCGCGATTGGAGCGCATCGTCCACGTCCACCTCAGCGACGCCGACGAATCACGGCTCCATCTCCCCCTCGGCCAGGGCAGACGGAGCCTTGTCCGGCTCCTCGGCGTGCTCCGGGCCTACCAAGGGACGATCGCGCTCGAGGGGTTTTCGATCGAAGCCGGGACCGAGCTTGCGCGGTGGAACAAGGCACGCTTCGAGGAACTCTGGCACGAGGCCGCGGGGATTGGCCGTGTCGCCCGCGGAGGCCAGCCGGCCGAGACGATAGACTAGGTGGTCATCTGGAAAAGCCGCGGGCACCGCCGCGCCGCGGGGGCGGGGAATCCCCCTCCAACACGGGGTGCCCTGGGGCACCGGACATTCATCAGATCAGGAAGGACGGGGTACTGGGAGCCTAGAGGGGGTCCGCCCAACACCTCCGGCAAGAGGGGATCGGGCCCAGGTGACCTCCGGCACGTGCCCGCACCCCGCCCTACCTTAAGGTATAGTTTCTAGCGATTTTGGCCGGAATTCAATTGGAAAAACTCCCTAGGGAAAATACTGTCACACCGACCCTTAGACGCGGAGGCGGGGGTCCAACGTATCCCGCAGCCAGTCCCCGGTGAGGTTGACCCCGAGCGCGGTCAGGGCGAGCGCCGCGCCCGGGAACGCCGAGAGCCACCAGGCGAAGAAGATGTAGTTCCGGCCGTCGCTCACCATCGTCCCCCATGCCGGCGTGGGGGGCTGGATCCCGAACCCCAGGAAGCTGATCGTCGCCTCGGCGATGACGAACTGGGAGACCTGCAGGGTGCTGATGACGATGATCGGGGTCATCACGTTCGGCAGGATGTGGCGGACGAGGATCCGGGCGATGGGCGCGCCGGTGGCCACCGCCGCCTGAACGTATTCCCGGTACCGGAGCGCCAGGACCTCGCCCCGCACCACCCGGACGTAGAGCGGCCAACCCGCGATCACGAGGCTCGCGATGATGTTGCGGAGCCCGGAGCCGACGATCGCGTTGA
>VBAO01000328.1 GCA_005883865.1 Candidatus Segetimicrobium genomatis | reverse complement strand
CGCGGTCCTCGCGTCGATCTTCATGACCCAGCTCGCGCCCTGGGCGCTGAAGCTTGGGATCGATGGGATCCGCCAGGGGGCCCCCCGGGGCAGGCTGGTGTGGTACGCCGTTGCGCTGGTCGTGATCGCCCTCCTCGACGCGGCGTTCAGCTACGCGATGCGTCTCAGCATCCTGGGCGCGGCGCTCCGGATCGAGGCGGAGCTACGACGGGACTTCTTCGCGCATCTCGAGCGGCTGCCCCCGGCGTTCTTTTATCGCGCCAGGACCGGGGACCTGATGGCGCGCGCGGTCAACGACATCCGAGCGGTGCAGCGGTTCGCGGGGGTCGGCCTGATGCGCTCCTGCCATACCGCGGTCATGCTGGTGGTCTCGGTGGCGTTCATGCTGTGGATCGACGTGTGGCTGACGGTGTGGACGATCATCATCCTCCCGATGGTGACCATCCTGTTCATCGCCCTCGGCCGGGAGATCCACCGGCGGTTCGACCAGGTGCAGGCGCAGTTCAGCGCGCTGTCCGCCAGTGCGCAGGAGAACTTCAGCGGGATGCGGGTGGTGAAGGCGTTCGCCCAGGAAGCGCCGGAGACCGCCGCCTTCCGCGACGAGAACGAGAAGATGGTCGCGGCCAACCTCCGCCTCACGCGGTTCCAAGGGGCGCTGTGGCCGTCGATCGGGCTCATCCTCGGCGTCGCCTCGGTGGTCCTGCTGTGGCAGGGGGGGGCCGATGTGATCCGGGGACGGATCACGCTGGGCCAGATGGTGCAGTTTTCCTACTACCTGGCGCGGTTGAGCTTCCCCATGATCGCGCTGGGGTGGGTCACGAATCTCTGGCAGCAGGGCCGCGCCTCGATGGAACGACTGGACGAGATCTTCGACCAGCGGCCGCAGATCGCCGACCCGCCCGATCCCATCGCGATCGAGCGCGTCACCGGACGGATCGAGTTCCGCGACGTGACGTTCGCCTACGACACCACGCCGGTGCTGCGGGGCATCACCCTGGCGATCCCGGCGGGGAGCACGGTCGCGATCGTCGGCCCCACCGGAGCGGGCAAGAGCTCCCTCGTCCATCTGATCCCGCGCCTCTTCGACGCCACCTCGGGCCAGGTGCTGATCGACGGCCATGACGTCCGGCAGCTCTCGCTCGCGTCGCTGCGGCGGGCGATCGGCATGGTGCCGCAGGAGACGTTCCTGTTCTCCGACACCGTGTTCGAGAACATCGCCCTGGGCGCGGAGACGGCGGACGAACCCGCCGTGGTCGAGGCCGCCGCGGCTTCGCGGATCGACAAGGACGTCGCGGAATTCCCCCGGCGGTACGCGACGGTCGTCGGCGAGCGCGGGGTGACGCTCTCCGGCGGCCAGAAGCAGCGCACGGCGATCGCCCGCGCGGTCGCGAAGGATCCGCGCATCCTCATCCTCGACGACGCGCTCATCGTGATCTCGCACCGGATCTCCACGATTCAGGATGCGGACCTGATCGTGGTCCTCGACGGCGGGCAAATCGTCGAGCAGGGCACGCACGCCGCTCTGCTGGGCGGCGGCGGGCTCTACGCGGAGCTGTACGAAAAGCAGCTGCTGCGGGAAGCGCTGGAGGCCGAGGAAGGGTCCGAAGCCGGATGACCACCCCGTTTCAGGAAGACGAGATCCTCGGGAAGACGTACGATGCCCGTCTGGTCCGGCGCCTCCTGGGGTACCTGCGCCCCTACCGCGGCGTCACGGCGCTCGCCATCCTCCTGCTGCTCCTCACCGCGCTCACCGATCTCGTGGGCCCCACCCTCTACCGGGTCGCGATCGACCGGTACATCGTGCCGGGGGCGGCCGGGGGGCCGACGCAGGCGGGGCTCCGGGGCCTGGCCCTGATCGCGGGGGCCTACCTGGCGGCCCTCGGGATCGGGTTCGCGGCCCGGTGGCTGCAGACGTACCTGATGGGGTATGTCGGGCAACGCGTCATGTACGACCTGCGGATGCACATCTTCGCCCACATCCAGACGCTCCCGATGGCGTTCTTCTCCCGAACCCCCGTGGGCCGGCTGGTTACGCGGATCACCAACGACGTGGACGCCCTCAACGAGATGATCACCTCGGGGGTCGTGGCAATCTTCGGCGACATCGCGACGCTCGCCGGCATCGTCGGGATCATGCTGTGGATGGACTGGCGGTTGGCCGTCGTCGTCTTCTCCGTGCTCCCGCTCGTCTATGGGGTCACGGAGCGGTTCCGGGTGCGCGCACGGGAGGCCTATCGCGCCGTCCGGATCCGGCTGGCCCGGATCAACGCCTACCTCAACGAGCAGATCATGGGGATGAGCGTGGTGCAGCTCTTCACCCGTGAGCGGCGGAGCCTCGAACGGTTCGAGGCGCTCAACAACGACCACCTGGCCGCCAGCCTCGACGCGAACGCCAACTTCTCGCAGTTCTATCCGGCGACGCAGGTGCTCGGGACCCTCGCCGTGGCCCTGCTCCTCTGGTACGGAGGGGGTCAGGTCGTCCGCAAGGCCGTGTCCCTCGGGGTCCTCGTCGCGGGACTCCAGTATGCGGACCGGTTCTTCGAGCCGATCCGGGACATCGCGGACAAGTTCAACATTTTCCAGGCGGCGATGGCGTCGTCGGAGCGCATCTTCCGGCTCATCGATGAGCCTGTGGTCCTGCAGGACCCGCCCAGCCCAGCCCCCCTCACGCGGGTGCGGGGACGGATCGAGTTCCGGGACGTGTGGTTCGCCTACAACGAGGACGACGGGTGGGTGCTGCGGGGGATCTCGTTCGTGATCGAGCCCGGCCAGCGCGTGGCGGTGGTCGGCCAGACCGGCGCCGGGAAGACGTCGATCATCGTGGACGTGCGGACCATCGGGCAACAGGAGCTCCGCCGCCACATCGGGCTGGTGCTCCAGGACGTGTTCCTCTTCTCGGGCACGGTGGAGGGCAACATCCGGCTGGGCAACGCCGAGATCTCCGACGACCAGATCCGGCAGGCGGCCCGATACGCCGGCGCGGCCCGGTTCATCGAGGGCCTGCCGGACGGGTACCGGACCGAGGTGCAGGAACGCGGGGCCCGTCTGTCGGTCGGGCAGAAGCAGCTCATCGGGTTTGCGCGCGCGATCGCGCACAATCCGGAGATCGTCCTCGTGCTCGACGAGGCCACGAGCAGCGTAGACGCCGAAACCGAGGGCCTCATCCAGGAGGCGATGACCCGGGTGCTGCGTGACCGGACGTCGATCATCATCGCCCACCGGCTCTCGACGATCCAGCATGCCGACCGGATCATCGTGCTCCACAAGGGCCGGATCGCGGAGGAAGGGACGCACCGCCAGTTGCTCGACCGCGGCGGCATCTACGCGAAGCTCTACCGGCTGCAGTACCGGGATCAAGAACGGACCGGCCAGCTGGCCGGAGACCCGAGAGCATCCTGACGGCCGACGATCGGCCGACCGGCGCGCCCTCCGCAGGGTGCGTCTGCGCGATCTCCAGAGAGGCATCGCTCACCGCAGGATCGAATGAAAGACCCATGACCGTCTCCTCGCTCGCGGACAAACGCTGCGTGCCCTGCCTGGGCGGCACGCCCCCCCTGACGCCCGCCGAGATCGCGCCCCTGCTCGCGCAGTTGGAGGGATGGACGGTCGAGGCGCACAAGCGGCTCACCAAGCCGTTCAAGTTCAAGAACTTCGTCGAGGCGGTGGCGTTCGTCAACGCCATCATGCCGGTCGCGGAACACGAGGGGCACCACCCGGACCTGCATGTCCGTTGGGGCCAGGTCCGGGTCGAGCTCTGGACCCACAAGATCGACGGCCTCACCGAGAGCGACTTCGTCATGGCGGCCAAGATCGACCGCCTGTATGCAAATCGCCCCACGGCGTGAATGGGAGGAGGACGCATGAAGCTGGTGACGTTCGAACACAACGGGGACATCAGGGTCGGCGTGCTGGGGAACGGCGAGGTCATCGACCTCCGCGCCGCATGGGGCAGGCGCGAGGGGGCCCCCGACTCCCTACCCGCGCTGCTCGGCGCCGGTCGGGCGGCGCTCGCCCACGCCAAGGTGGCTGCCGGGGCGGCCGCCCCCGGGGCGCGGCGGTCGCTTCAGGCCGTCCGGATGCTCCCGCCGATTCCGCGGCCCCCCAAGCTCGTGTGCGTCGGCCTGAACTACCGCGACCACGCCGAAGAGACGAAGCAGCCGATCCCGAAGGTACCGATCTTCTTCACGAAGGCGCCGACCAGCGTCATCGGCCCGGGCGCCCCGATCGTGATCCCGCTCGATACGGAACAGGTGGACTACGAAGCGGAGTTCGCGGTGGTCATCGGCGCCCGCTGCCGGCGCGTCACCCCCGACCAGGCCCGGGAGTCGATCGCGGGGTATACCATCCTCAACGACGTGAGCGCTCGGGACTGGCAGTTCCGCACCAGCCAGTGGTTTATCGGCAAGACCTTCGACACCTTCGGTCCGATGGGCCCCGCCGTCGTCACCGCCGACGAAGTCGGCGACCCGCACGTCCTCGATATCTCCCTCCGGCTGAATGGGGAGGAGATGCAGCGGTCGAACACCCGGAACCTGATCTTCGGGGTCCCGGACCTCATCGTCGAGCTCTCACGGGCGATGACGCTGGAACCGGGGGATGTGATCGCGACGGGGACCCCGGCGGGCGTGGGGTTTGCCCGGAAGCCCCCGGTGTTCCTCAAGCCCGGAGACCAGGTCGAGATCTCGATCGCCCGGATCGGATCCCTGTCCAACCCGGTCGTCGCGGAAGGGCGGGCGTAACCGCTCAGGGACACGGCGTCCAGAATATCGTGAGTCGCGCGGCGACCCCGTCCGTTGTGTCTCCGTCGCCGGCGACCGGCGCGGGCATGCGATGATCGGGACACCCCTGCGGGTCGGCCGGCAAGGCGTCATTCGATTCCTGGTGGAGGCGCAGCACCTGCGCCACAGCGCGTCACCCGACTCGCGCGCCACCGCCACTCCCGCCGCCGTCCTGCGGGAGATCCGCCACCTCGAGTGCGTCCAGATCGACCCCGTGTCGGTCGTGGAGCGCAACCAACATCTCGTGCTGGCGGCCCGTCTGCCGGGGTATCGGCCGCAAACGCTCGGAGAGCTCCTCCGGCGCCGCCGGGTGTTCGAATACTGGGCCAACGCCGCCTGCGCGGTTCCCATCGAAGATTATCCGCTCTTCGAGGGCACGCGTCGCCGGTTCCGGAGACGCCTGGCGCCCCACCTCACCGCGCTGCGCTCCGTCGTGCGCCACGTCCTCGCGGAGCTCGACGCCCGCGGTCCCCTGACCGCCCGCACTTTTGTGTCGGATCACCGCGTCCGCGGGGCCTGGGATCTCGGCGACCCCAAGACCAAGGCGACCTCGCATGCGCTCAGCCTCCTGCTCAA
>VBAO01000360.1 GCA_005883865.1 Candidatus Segetimicrobium genomatis | reverse complement strand
CCGGCCCTCGCGGACGAGTTCGACAGGCCGCCCGAATTCTTCCGCGTCCCGGGCGAGGAGCTCGAGGCTCTTCTTCGTGTGCGCCAGCGTCTTTCCGGGGATCCCCACGGAGGCCCCCACCATCCCCGCGTTGGCGCCGGACGCCTCCGTCGCGAGCCCGCGCCGCTCGAGGACCACCGACCGGATGCCTCGGGCCGCCAGGTAGTACGCGGAGGCGCAGCCGATGATGCCTCCGCCGATGATCACCGCATCGGGGGTCTCCATCGGGTCCGCTCTTCAGCCGGCCGCGGGGCGAATCCTCCTACGGAGGCGCAGCGCAAGCGCTATCGAACGTTCAAAGGTCCGTGGCATGGCCTGTGGCGAAGGAGGGGGACTCGTGCCGGCCCGCATCGTCATTCCCGACGACAGCCCGCCCGTGCTCTCCGGAACGCCGGCCCTCGAGCGGATCCGGGCGGCCGGGGAGGCGATCGTGCACACGTCCCCCCCGGCCTCGGAGGATGATCTGATCCAGCGTCTCGAGGGGGCCCACACCGCCGTCAACATTCGCGGGTACTGCAAGTTTACCGCCCGGGTCCTGGGGGCGGCCGGCGGAACCCTCCGGCACCTGGCGATCTGGGGCACCGGCACCGACAACGTCGACCTCGCCGCGGCGCAGCGTCACGGCATCGTCGTGTCGAACACGCCCAACACCGCAACCGACGCGATCGCGGAGCACTGCCTGGCTCTGCTCCTCGCCGTCGCCCGGCGCCTGCCGCAGCTGGATGCCACCGTCAAGCAGGGTCGGTGGGAGCGCGGCATGCTGGTCCAGTGCCTGGGGAAGACGCTCGGCATCATCGGCACCGGAGTGATCGGCACGCGCTTCGCCGAGCTCGGGCGGGCGATCGGGATGCGGGTCATCGCGTGGACGCTCCATCCGGATCCCGAGAAGTCCCGCCGGAGCGGATTCACCTACGTCCCCACCCTGGATGCGTTGCTCGGCGGAGCGGACGTCGTGTCGCTTCACCTCCGGTCGAGCCCCGACACGCGGGGGCTCCTGGGGCCGGCCCAGTTCATGCGGATGCGGCGCGGCGCGATCTTCATCAACACCGCCCGCGGCGACATCGTCGACGAGGCGGCGCTGGCGGAGGCCCTGCGATCGGGACACCTGATGGGCGCGGGGATCGACGTGCTCGCCAGAGAGCCGGTCGCGCCTGACAACCCCCTGCTCGGCGCGTCACATGCGCTGCTGACCCCGCACACCGCGGGCACCACCCCGGAGGCCCTGGCCAATGGGCTCAACATGTGCGCGGAGAATGTCACGCGCTTTCTGGCCACCGGGACGGTGGTCCACCGGGTCGTGTAGCAAGGATACCGCGGCCGCCGTCGAAGGCATTCAAGGGGGAGGGGAGCATGGCACCGACCTATGAGATCTATGCGCTGAGCCCGGGGGCGGTCACGCGCGACTGGTCCACCAGGCTCTACCTGGGGCCGGTCGGGGAAACGACCACCTCGGCGTATTTCCTCTGGCTGCTGCGGGGGCCGGGGGGCCCGATCGTCGTCGACACGGGGTTCACCCCGCGCCTCTGCCGGGTCAAGGGCACCGCGGTGGAGCAGCTCCGGACGCGGGAATCGCTCCTTGCGGCCGCGGAGGTCGATCCGGGTGAGATCAAAACTGTCATCCTCACCCACCTGCACTGGGACCACTTCGACCTGGAAGGGTTCCTTCCGAAGGCGACGTTCTGGGTCCAGAAGCGCGAGCTGGATTTCTGGCGCGGGGCCGGCGGCCGGGATCCGTGGATCCGGCGGTTCATCAGCGACTGCTTCGACCGCGATCTGGAGGCCATCGACTCGAGCGGCCGCTTGAAGGTCGTCGATGGGAACCTCCGCCTGGTCGACGGGGTGCAACTCGAGTGGGTCGGGGGGCACTCTCCCGGCATGCAGATCGTCATTGTGCAGTCGGCCACGGGGCCCTTCGTGATCGCCAACGACGCGCTGACGACCTACCGAAACCTCCGCGACTGGGCGCCGCCGGCGATCCACCTCAACAGCATCGCCGAGTGTCTGGGGGCGATGGCCCGCATCAAGCAGCTGGCCGGGGGCGATGAAAGCCGCATCTGCCCGGGACACGACGGGGAGGTCTACAAGAAGTTCCCCGAGATCAAGTCCGGGATGTACCGGCTCGCATGAATCGCTGACCAGACGCGACCATGTTCGTGCTTCACGCCGTCGTGCACGCCCTGAACGCGTCGTTCCTGATGCTGTGGGAGATCCTCTGGCCGCTGGCGCTGGGGTTCACGCTCTCGGCCATCGTCCAGACGGTGGTATCCCGGCGGGCCGTCTCCTCGGCCCTCGGCGGCGATTCGCTTCGAAGCCTGGCGATCGCGTGCGGCCTGGGAGCGGCCTCCTCCTCCTGTTCGTACGCGGCGGTCGCGATCGCCCGGTCGCTGTTCCGCAAGGGGGCCAGCTTCACGTCGGCGATCGTCTTCGAGTTCGCCTCCACGAACCTCGTCTTCGAACTCGGCCTGCTGCTGCTCATCCTGCTGGGCTGGCAGTTCGTGGCGGCGGAGTTTGTCGGCGGGCTCGTGATGATCGCAATTCTAGTCGTCATCTTCCGGCGCACGCTCACGCCGTCGATGGTGGCGGAGGCCCGGCGAAACGCCGACCGCGGGGTGCCGGGA
>VBAO01000161.1:920-10663 GCA_005883865.1 Candidatus Segetimicrobium genomatis | reverse complement strand
CGGGATGGAGGGGTATAAGACGATGGCGTATGAGATCTTCCACCAATTGGGCGGACGGGCTCCAGACAAGATTTTCTTTCCTGTTGGTGGTGGCGATGGGGCCTGGGGCATCTATAAAGGGTTTGAGGAAATGACCCGGCTTGGTCTGGCGGCGCGAGTTCCCCAGATCATTGCCTGCCAGTCCGCCGCGGGCGCCCCACTGGTCCACGCATGCCGTGAGAATCTGCCAACGGTCGAACCGGTCGCCATATCCGCCACCATTGCGTATTCTATCGTCGATCGCCAGTCTGGTCATCACGCGCTCATGGCTCTTCGACGGTCAAGAGGGCGAGCGGTCGCTGTGGACGATGCGGCACTGAGACGTGCAGAGGAATCGTTGAGGCGATCGGGGATTTGCGTGGAACCATCCTCCGCAGCTTCACTGGCGGGTGTCCGCGCGCTGGTTGGAGAGGGCGAGCGCCTAGCCGGCGAAACGGTTGTCCTGATCGCGACGGGCACCGGACTGCGCTGGCCCGCCACGTTCGATGGGATCAGCAGCACGCCACCCATCGTCGCCGCCTCTCTCAGTGCGCTGAGCCGGGAGGTCTCTCTCTGAGTAGGTGTGCGAGGGGTGCAGCGAGTGCTTCATGTATGGATATCACAATAGAGAGGGATGACCCATGAGCCGTGAATACAAGCCGATATCACGTGCCGCCTGGGATGCCTTACATCGAGTGAGCACCGCGACACTAACGTCCCGGCTCATGAAGGCGGGGTTGCGAAACACGTTTCTCGGCGGCCTCGGTCCTCTGCGCCCTGACCTACGCCTGCTCGGCTACGCGCGTACACTCCGATACGTGCCGGCACGGGAAGACCTGGATATGCAGGTGGATTACGATAACGCGACCAATATTCAGCGACTCGCCGTAGAGGCGATCGAACCGGAGGAAGTGCTCGTCATTGATGCAAGGGGGGAAGTGCGCGCGGCATCCTTTGGTCATATCATTGCAACCCGCATCATGAAGCGCGGTGCTGCCGGGTTGGTAACGGATGGTGCGCTGCGCGATACTCCCAGGTTTAGGTCGTTGAACCTCCCGGTGTATGCTCGCGCTGCCCACGCGACGACGAGCTCCGTGATGCACCACCCCGCAGATATGAACGTGGTTATTGGCTGTGCTGGGGTACAGGTGTGCCCTGGAGACGTTGTCGTGGGGGACGCGGAGGGCGTGGTGGTGATCCCGGCGCACATTGCGGAAGACGTCGCCCGCGATGCTCTTCGACAGGACGACATGGAAGAGTTTATCCTCCAGAAAGTCCAGCAGGGCGCCAGTATCAGCGGAGTCTATCCGCCTGACGCTGCAACCAAAGCCGAGTACGAGGCCTCACACCGGAAGTTGTGAGATCGTGGATTGCCAGGAGGTCCTCTCGCGAAGAGGATTGTCCTGGGGTTTACGCTGACGCTCAAATCCCGACAGTTTATCGAGGGCGCGCTCGCTTGGGCCAGGATTTACCTAGCGCTCCCGGAAAATTCGAGAGCCATGGCCAAGAAAAGCAAGGTCACCACCGGGCGACGGTCGTGTGACGGAGGCACCGCGGTTACCGTTGCGTCGTTCTGGGCGCCGGCATCGGGGCGTCTCCCTTGATGGTCCGCCACAGGATGCGGTTCAGCACGGCCGGCGGGACCTCGTCGGCTTCGTCCATCGGTAGGCGGAGCGATTCGGCGGCTCCGGGCGCGGTCGGCAGGTTCACGGCGGTGAGCGGCTGGCGCGGGACGGCGGCCTTGTAGTCGAACCGCTCGGCCCGGTCGCCGAAGGCCCCCAGCATCGGCAGGGCGGCCGCGTCGTACTGGGTCAGCGGCGGGATCCCCAGGATTAACTCGATCGTCCGCAGCAGCGAGACCGTGCTGTAGACGGCGTGGTCGACCGTCCCCCGCCGCACGTACGATCCGGCGACGAGCGCCACCGTCCGATGGGCGTCCACGTGATCCGGGCCGTTCTGGGCATCGTCCTCGACGGCGAAGATCGCCGTGTCCCCGGCATAGCGGGAGCGCGCGACGGCTTCCACGAGCCGACCGAGCGCGAGGTCGTTGTCGGCCACCATCGCCTGCGGGGTCGGATAGCCCGGCCGGGTCGCCGCCGTGTGGTCGTTCGGCAGCCTCATGATCGTGAGTTGGGGCAGGGTTCCCTGCCGGTCGAACTCCCGAAACTCCGCCAGCCATTCATCGATCCGCGCCTGGTCCTGCACCTTGAGGTCGTACCCATGGTAGCCGGGCGCCACGTGCCCCTTGAGCGAGGGCATCGCCTCCCGGCTCGGGTAACTCCGGAACTCCGTGAACTCTCCATACACACGGTAGGATACGCCCGCCCGCGCGGCGGCGCCCCACAGGAATCCGCCTCGAGGATACGCGGCCGGCTGTCCCCCTTCGAAGTCGTACCCGCGGCCGCGGTCGGAGTAGTTGGCCGGCCAGTTCTTCTGGACGTAGTCGTTGGCCATCGCGGCGGTCGCCCAATTGTGGCCGTCGGCGCTGACCTCGGCGTCGGCGTAGAAGTTGTCGAGGAGCACGAACCCCTGGGCGAGCTTATGATGGTTCGGCGAGACGTCCCGGCCGAAGAGCACGAGCGAGGGGTCCCCGTTTCCGCCCGGCAGGTCGCCCAGGACCTGATCGTAGGTCCGGTTCTCCTTGATGATATAGATCACGTGCTTGATGAGCGACGGGTCCCCGACCCGCCGGGGGATCGCGTGGGGCGACGCGTCCCGAGCCCCCGGCACGAGGCGGCTGCGGGTTTCGTCGAACCCGTTGTTCCGGACGACGCGGGCCGTCGCCTCCGCGAGTCCCGGTCCGTCGGGAACCGGGATCACCGAGACCGTTCCCGCGATCATGCTGGCGATGTACTGGGTCTCCGCGGTGGACCGCGCGACGGGGCTCGGCCCGCGGGGGTTGGGACCCGCGCCCAATCCCTTCGCGTTGGTGACCAACAACGTTCGGCCGTCGCGCGCGACGGTTACGGTCGTCGGGTACCACGCGGTGGGGATCAGTCCGACGACCTGGGGCGCCACCACCGCGGCGGAGGGTTCCCCAAGGTCGATGACCGCGACGTCGTTGTTCCCCGCGTTGGCGACGAAGAGGTGGAGCCCATCCGGGCTGACCGCGAGGCCGTCCGGGACGCTCCCCTCGGGGGCCCCCGGGTACGGGGCCAGCGAGATCGTGCCGACGACGCGATCCTGGATCGTGTCGACAATCGAGATGCTGTCGTCGTCCGCATTGGCCACGTAGAGGCGGGGCCGGACCGGGTCGACGGCCAGCGCGCCCGGATGCAGGCCGACGGTGACGGTGGAGAGCGGGGTGAGGCCCGCGCTCGGGGCGACCCGCAAGACCGTGAGCGTGCGGTCGCCCCAGTTGCTGACGTACGCTTTCTCGCCGGTCGCGGTAACGGCGATCGCGTACGGCAGCGTGCCGGTCGGGGCCGCGGCCCCGGGCCGCCCGGTGGCGAGGTCGACCGCCCGCACCTGGTTCGCGAGGTTCTCGGCGACGAGCAGCGTGCGGCCGTCCGGAGTGATCGCGAGGCCGGCGGGGTAGGACCGGGCGTCGGAAGACGCCAGCGCGATCGACGGCCCCTCCGCGAGCCGCCCCCCGCCCATCTCGTAGGTCCGGAGCAGGTTGTTGCCGCCCGCGGAAGCGTAGAGGCTGCGTCCGTCCGGGCTCCAGGCGACGCCGACGTACAGCGCCTCGGGCGCCCTGTACGGGATCGTCTGGATCACCGCCCGCCCCACAACGTCCACGAGCGCGAGCGACTGCGTGCCCTGCCCGTCGTTGCTGACGGCGAGATAGCGGCCGTCGGGGCTCAGCGCCGAGCCGAGCGGCCGGTCGCCCACCGGGACCTGCGCGCCCGCGGGCGTGAGCGTCCAGTTGTTGGGGGTGACACCCTCGGTCCCGTGCGGGCCCGGGATCCGGTCCGCCGTGAACCCGGCGGCGCTCACTGAGGCGGCGATCATCCCTGCCAGGAGCGCGCGGAATCGCGAGGCGATCATGGTGGTCCCGACCAGCCGCCAGCCGTCGTCTGTCGTGGGCCTGTCACCGCGTTCCCCATCGTCTGCGTCTCGTTCGTCCCCGGCGGCAGGGATCCTCGTAGGGTTGCGGAGAACTTTGGGGAGATCACGAAAGGAGACCCCGCCGCTGCCCAGCCCAAGCATCACCATCGAGGACGTGGCCAGGGGCGCCCGCGTGTCCGTGGCCACCGTTTCCCGGGCGCTGCGGGATCAGCCCCAGGTCAACGAGCGCACGCGCAAACGCGTCGTCACCGTCGCACGGCGCCTGGGCTACGTCCCGAACCGCGCGGCCCGCAGCCTGGTCGTCCGCGCGACACAAACGCTCGGCCTCCTGATCCCCGATGCCACGGATCCGATCCACGGTGAGATCGTCACCGGCTTCGAACAGGAAGCCGCCGCGCACGAGTACACGGTGATGCTGGCCGACGGGTTCGACGACCCCGCGCGCGAACGCCGCGCCCTCGAGATGTTCGCCATGCACCGCCCCGACGGGATCACGCTCCTGGGCAGCATGCTGCCGCAGCGGGTGACTCGGCTCATGGCCCGCACCAGCCCCGTCGTGTTCGTCAACGGCGAACACCCGCACCTGGCCGGGTATCGTGCGGACCTCACCCACGGCTGCATTCGGGCCGACGACATTCAGGGCATGGACGCGGTCGTGCGGCACCTCTTCGACGGCGGGTACCGCCGCCTCGCCTACGTCGCCGGTCCCGGCAACGCCTCCGATCTCACCCGCCGCGACGCCATCGCCCGCGCCCTCGAGACGATGAGTCCCTCCGAGCCCCTCCGCGTCTACGGCGCGCTCCCCCGGAACGGGGACACGAACGGGACCCTGGCCGCCGAGATCGCGAAGGACCGCCCGGACGCGCTCATCTGCTACGACGACAAGCTCGCGTTTCAGCTCATCGACCAGCTCCGGGGGCACGCCGTCAGGGTGCCCCGGGACATCGCCGTCGTCGGGTTCGACGACATTCCGTTTGCGCGCATGGCCAATCCCCGGCTCACGACGGTCGCGCAGCCCGCGGTGGAGCTCGGGCGGCGGGCGGCCGCCATGCTCTTGACGGCGATTCGCACCGGGACGATGCCCCGGTCGATCCGGCTGCCGGTGCAGCTGGTCGTCAGGGAAAGTACGATCAATCCGGCCGCCCAGGGCGGCCGGCGGTCCCGGACCTAGCCCGGCCGCCGCCTACGACGAGGGCGTCCCGGTCCGCACCTTTTCGAGGGCGGTCACGATCCCGGCTTTGTCGAGCACAAACTCCAGCGGGCCGATCTCCCGGTCATAGACATCGGGAGGAATGGCCTCCCGGACGCCGTCTTCGAGAATGTGGTAGCTCGGGAGTCCCAACGGGATCCCGGCCAGGGGCCCGGCGTAGCTCGGATCGCCCTGCGACAGCGTCAGCGCGGTCATGAGCGTGCTGCCCGCCGTCGGCGTCCCGAGCAGGACCAGCATCCGCTCCCGCGCGCCGCTCTCTGCCACGCGCCGGATGGCATCCTGCTCCTCCAGGTCCATGGCTCCTGCCGATGTTCAGACGAAGCACTGGGTCGCGACGTAGACAACCCGGGCGCCCGCGCTCTCTGCGCAGGCCTGGAGCGCCTGCCCCGGAATCCCGTCGCGCTCGCCGAGGGCGAGCACCAGCTTGTTCCTCAGATCGACCATCGTTCGACCGCTCCTTTCCACGCCGTCAACCGGCGTTGCGTTCGAGGAGGAAGCTTGCGCCGTCCGCCATCTCCGTCATGCGTCCGAGGAAGAGGCTGCCTTTGGCGATCAGCTGCACCCGGCGACACCGGCCGGTGGTGAGCCCGGCGATCGCGTGCGGGAGGTAGGGGATCGCCGAGGGGATGTGCCCCTGGGTCGGTGAGAATCCCGGAAGCCCGTGGCGGCGCACAAACGCCGGGATACCCTCCCGGTCGATCTCGGCCGCCTGCGCGGCCAGCGCCGCGATCATCTTGTAGTTCCGCTGGGGCACGTCGCCGGCGCCGGCCGGCTCGGTGATGTCCGGGTTGTGCAGCTCGACGGCAAAGCGGTCGACGTCGCTGAGGCGCAGCCCGCGGGCGCGCAGCGGAGCCTGGGTCAACACCGCCGCCATCTGATGCGGTGCGCCGCCGTCGCCGACCCGGTGCACGGCCGCGGCGTCCAGGTTGATGATCGGGCTCCGGCCGTCGTCGCCGGCCACGTCGATCGCCACCCCGGCCAGCACGTCCTCCAGGATCGGATAGCCCGAGGCGAGGTGCCCGAGGAACTTCATCCCGAGCTTCGCCAGCGAGCCCCCCGCGACCACCACCACGCGCCGGTGCAGGCCGCTCGCGACGAGCGATCCGGCGATGATCAGGGCGTGCACGGGACCCGCGCAGAATGCCTTCACGTCCGCGCCGCCGGCGGTCCGGATCCCGGCCAGCTCGCCGATCGCCTTGGCGAGGTTCCCGCCGCCGCGCTGGTACCGGTCGCCGACGGCTTCCTCGCCGCATCCGAGGAGGAAGTCCACCGGCTCGTCGCCGGCGACGCCGTCGAGGAGGCGTCGCAGCGCCAGCGCGCCCGTGGCCTTGGTCGCCAGGTTCTCCAACAGGACCCGCGCCGCCAGCGACTCGTCCTGCGCGTGTCCCGGGAGGAGGACCCCGATCCCCCGGCCGTCCGGGTCGCCGATGGGCTCTGCGCCGGACGCGACCGCGCTCCGCAGCGCGTCGGGCGATGCCGTGGCGAGATCGGCGCCGCGCACCAGAGGTCCCGCCTCCGCGACGAAGGCTTCGTCGAAGCGGATCAGGCGGGCGGTGTCGGCGCGCGCCAGCCACGCATAGAACGTGGGCTGGTCGACCACGGCGCCGGCCGGCCCCTCGCAAGGCGCCTCCGCCGGCGAGTGGAGGTGCCAGGGGCGCGGGAGGTCCCACAGGGCCTCGGGCGCCTGATTGCCGATCATCACCTGGTGGGGCGCGTACGCCACCGCCTCACGGAAGGTGCGCAGGCGCGAGCGGATCTGCGCCCGCACGTCGCGGCCGCGGGCGGCCGTCTCCCGGCGCGGCTTCGAGCCGGCGTAGACGAGATCGGGGACGTGCGCCAGCACGAAGCGGGCGGCCCGGATGACCGGCCTAGTAGTCATGGTAGCTCTGCCGCCCCAGGCCGTAGTTGTCGAAGTGGCCGAAGATCGGCGAATACGCCCCGGAGAGCGCCTCGAGATCCAGCGCGCCCCCGGCGGGCGTCCGCACGTCCGGGCGTTCCTGATCAAACGTCATCTCGGTCCCACCCACCACGCGCCCGGCCGGCGGGAGCGCGCCGGCGGGCGCGAGCGTCCCTGTGCTCACGATCGCATCCGCCTCGGCAACGCTGAAGAGCAACGGGGGCTCGTCGGAGCCCGTCTCGGCCAGTTCGGGGCTCAGCCGGACCACTTTGATGTCGGACTCGATGGTGAGGAAGACCGTCTTGATGCCGGCCCGCTCCAGCTCCTGGATCGTGAGCATCACCTCGACCAGATCGTTGCCGCCGTGGTTCCACGTCACGAGCGCCCCCTGCGCATCCTGCATCCGGGCGAGCTTGACGGTCTGGTAGGCGGACAGCTGCTTCTCCTGAAGGGCCCCCCATCGGGTGCGCGCGATGATGCATCCCGCCCAATCGAAGTCCTGTCCCTGGCGGGCATACAGGGCCTCCAGCACCGGATTGTTCACGTGGAGCCACGTGCACTTGCCCGGGTACCCGACCACCGCGTCGCCGGTGATGGCGCCGTCCAGGATCTCATTGGGATGCAGCAGCACGGGCAGGGCGTGGGGCGTGAAGCCGTAGATGCCCGTGCCGATGCCGGGGACCATCGACGCGTTCAGCGTGTGCACGTGGACGACGCGGGGGAGCGTCCCGTCGCCGGGCGAAAGGCGGTAGGACCGGCGCCGCACCGGCTCGAGGGACGACAGCGGGGCGGCCAGTTCGTTCGCGGTGCGGTGGCCGGCGAGCCGGAGCGCGTCGTTCCACGCCGTGAGCTCGAGGTCCGGCTGCGTCTCGAGCGTGAGGACCACGTAGCGCAGGGTGCTGTACACGGTGACGGCGCCCGGACCCCGCATGTCGATCAGGCTGTCGGTCGCCGCGCTCACCGCCCGGCGGATATGGGGAAGCACTTCCGCACACACCATCACCCCGAATCCCTCGTACCGGTAGGTCACCCCCTCGCCGACGGTGTCCGCCGGATGCCCGGAGATCCCGGGGTACACGTGGCCCCGGCCGGCCACTTTGAGCCGCGGCTCGATCACGTCCCGCGGGTGGATGATCCGCGTGTCGTCACCCGGCTGAACCAGATCGACGGTGACGCGGCGGATCCGGGGGTCCTGGAGGACGAGGTCGGTGATCCGGTCCGGATCGACCACGAGCGTCGCGGCCGACCAGCGGCCCGGCGACCCGAAGGTCACCCGCTCGACCGGAAAGGTCCCCACCTCGAGCGCCGCGGAGCGATCGGGGAGCGTCATGCCGTCCCCACCAGGGTCGGCCGCTCGACCGCCGTGCCCAACGCCTTGAGCGCCTGCTCGACGATCCGGCGCCGCAGCGCCCGGTCCGCTTCGGGCGGCAGCGCCGGGTCTCCGCAGACGTGCTCGATCTTGACGCCCTGCACCACGCGGTTCGCCCCGGCCTGTATCGCCAGCGGCGGCAGCGCGCTGATCACCGCGACCGGGATGCCCACGCGGTCGATTTCTTTGCTGATCGTTGCGCCGCAACGATTACAGGACCCTCAGGTGGCGACGAGGAGCGCCGCGTTCACGCCCGCCGCGCGCAGCGCGGCCGCGATCTCCCGGCCGTTGCGCTTGCAGTCCACCAGGCGCTGATCGTTCCCGGTCGTCGTGCAGTAGAAATCGATCAGCCCGCCGATCGCGCCCTCGCGCTGGAGGTCTCGGAGCACGTCGAGCGGCAGCACGAGGTTGGGGTTCTGGCTCGCCATCGCGTTGTAGAATCCGCCGTGCACGCACTCGAAGCGCTCGGCGGTCACCGCCTCCACCCCGCGGATCTCGTACCTGGCCCACCGCGTCTCGCTGCAGCGCTTGAGGTGATCGGGATTTCCCATCGGGACGATCGCCCCGGTCGTGACGACGCCGATGCGGGCCTCGCGGAGATCGCGAACGGCCGGGGCGGGGGGCACCGCCTCGTAGGCGTCGACCGGGAGCTCGGTCGTGAACGGCCGGCCCTGCAGTTTGGCGGTCAGCATCTCGACCGCGCGCTCGGCGCCGGAGCGCGCCCGGAGCCCAGGGCGGCGGACGCCCCGCGGGAGGTAGCCTTCCGCCTCCGCCGGCCCGAGGGCCGCCCCCGTCGCGAGCTTGCGTCCGAGCGCCACCATCGCCTGAAGCGCCGGGGCCATGCCGACGGCCGAGTCCGCCGTCGGCACGACGTAGGCCTTGCGGTAGACGAGGAGCCCGGGGTTCTCGCGATGGAGGCCTGTGACGGCGGCCCGGCCGAGGTCGGCCGCGATGCGGCAGACCTCCGCGCACGCCACCCCGTAGCGGCCGGCGGCAAACGCCGGGCCCGCCACGACGAGGTCCGGGCGGACGTCCTGCAGCCAGGCCCGCACCGCTTCGCCCCCGGCCTCCAGCGACTCGGCAAAGAAGCTGTCGCCGCACACGAGCGTGGAGACGAGGCGTCCGTCCTCCTTGAGGAGGCCCTGGAGGGCGCGCCCCGGCCCGACCGGCCCCTCGCGCCGCTCCGGCGGACGGTTCGCGCTCTCCTCGCCGCCGAGCCCGGCAAAGAACTGATTGAT
>VBAO01000161.1:0-885 GCA_005883865.1 Candidatus Segetimicrobium genomatis | reverse complement strand
TGCTCGCGTAGGCGGCGTGGAGCACGGCCAGGCTGTGGAAGGCGTCGTCGACCGTCACCGGCGGCCGGCCGCGCCCGAGGCACGCATCGATGAACGCGCGATCCTCATCCACGTAGCCCCACAGGGTCACCATGTCCGGCGACGGAAAATGTTGCCACTCGGCCTGCGGCTGCTCCCGGGTCGTGTACCGGGCGCGGTCGAGATCCTCGCTCGCAAGCAGCGCGTGATCGCCGTACAGCTCGACGCGCTCCTGCGGGGCCGCCCACGACGCGTGGCCGCACGTCGAGAACGCCACGGGCCGGTCCCCGCGGCAGCGCAGCAGGAGCCCGATGTCGTCGTAGTCGGGATAGCAGCTCTTCCGGCCGAGCGCCGCCACGGTCTCGATCGGCCCGACGAGCCACGCCACCATGTCGACCAGGTGGACGGCCGTATCGTACATGAAGCCGCCGGAGATCCCGACGTTGGTATACCAGCTGGGGGTGAGCATGTCGCCGTCGTTGATCTTGACGTTGGCCGAGTAGGGGGTGAAGCCGCCGTCGACGTGCCGGCGGAGAAACCGGTACGCCGGCGCCCACCGGCGGTTGAACCCCATCTGGTAGACGCGGTCGCCGGCCCGAACCCGGCGCAGGATCTGCCGGCCCGCCTCCAGCGTCGTCGCCATCGGCTTTTCGGAGAAGACGTGCAGGCCCCGGTCCAGGGCCTCCAGCACGGCCTCGCCGTGGTAGACGTTGGGCAGGGTCACGAAGACGGCCTGGACGCCGAGGTCCGCGAGGTCGGCCACGCTCCGGCAGGGCCGCGCGCCCACCGTCTCCGCGGCGGTGCGCGCCGCCTCGGCGGCGACGTCCGCGACCCCGACGATCTCGACCCGTGGATCCCCCCGGAGCG
>VBAO01000160.1 GCA_005883865.1 Candidatus Segetimicrobium genomatis | reverse complement strand
CTCCGGGATCACCTGCGGCACGCCGGCGCACTCCACCACGACATCCGCCCCGCGCCCGCGCGTCGCCTCGCGGACGAACGCCAGTCGATCGGCGAGGGTGGTCGTTCCCGCGTCCAGGGTATGGTCGGCGCCGAGCCGCGCGGCCATCGCGAGGCGGTAGGGCGAGAGGTCGATCGCGACGATCGTGCCCGCGCCGAGGATGCGGGCCTTCATGAGGAAGCACATCCCCAACGGTCCGACGCCGAGGACGACCACCGTGTCGTCGAAGAGGAACGGCTCGTTCGGGACGGCGGAGAACTG
>VBAO01000408.1:5059-6525 GCA_005883865.1 Candidatus Segetimicrobium genomatis | reverse complement strand
ACCGCGTTCGGCCCGTACTTCTTCACGAAGTCCTCGACGGCCATCTTGACCGCCTCCACGCCGTGTTTCCCCCCGATGTCGGCGTATACGCCCGACTGGTCATTGATGACCGCGAGGACCACCTTGCCGTGCGTCAGTCGGACCGCCCCCTGGCCGGCCGCCGGCCCGAGGAGCCCAAGCACGATCACGATCGCACAGATCAACGCTCCCCCCCGCTGCATCCCCTCACCTCCCGTAGTTGGCGCATCCGGTGCGGGTGCGCCTGGTCTCACACACCGAGGTATTCCAAGAGTTCCCGTTCCTCCCGGACCACCTCCTGGTTGGACAGGCTCCGCACCGTCCTGCCGTTGACGATCAGATGGTGCGTATCGGCCACCGTTGTGGCGAAGCGGAGATTCTGCTCCACCAGCAGTACGGTCAGGCCGTGTGATTTGATCTCTTTGAGGATCTCGCCGACCCGCTGGACGAACAGCGGGGCCAGCCCCTCGGTCGGCTCATCGAGGAGCAGGATCCGGGCGCCCATCCGGAGGACGCGCGCGATCGCGAGCATCTGCTGCTCCCCCCCGGAGAGCTTGCTGCCCGACTGCGCGGCACGCTCCTTCAACAGGGGGAAGATCGAGAAGACCTTGTCGAGGCTCCAGGATTCTTCCGAGACCACGGGCGGGAGCAGGAGGTTCTCCAGCACGGAGAGCGTGCTGTAGATACCGCGGTCGTCCTGGACCCATCCGATCCCCATCCGCGCGATCTGCTGGGGGGGCAGGTGGCCGATGTCGCGCCCATCCAGCAGGATCCGGCCCCGCTTCTGCGGGTGGATGCCCATGATGCACTTGAGCGTTGTCGTCTTACCCATGCCGTTCCGGCCGACGAGGGTGACAACCCGGCCGTCCCCCACCTCGACGGTGACGCCGTGGAGGACCTGGCTCTCCCCGTACCAGGCCAGGAGGCCTTCCACCACGAGCACCTACGCCGCGCCCCCGAGGTAGGCTTCGATCACATCCCGGCGCGTCCGGAGTTCCGCGTACGTCCCTTCGGCCAGGACCCGGCCCCGCGTCAGGACCGTGATGCGCTGCGAGAGGGCCGCGACCACCCCCATGTTGTGCTCGACCAGCACGACCGTCCGGCTTCTCGCGACCTGGCGGATCGGCTCCACGATCCGCGCGACATCCTCCAGGCTGAGTCCGGCGGTGGGCTCGTCCAGCAGAAGCAGGCGTGGGCGCAGCGCCAGCGTCAGGCCGATCTCGAGGGCCCGCTTCTGGCCGTAGGGAAGCGCCGCCGCCGGGCGGTTCGCCAGGCGATCGAGGCCCACGGAGGTGAGAATCTGCACCGCTTCATCGGTGAACTGGTCCAGGACCCGATCGGACCGCCAGAACGCGTAGCCGAGCCGGGTGCCGGCCTGGAGGGCCAGCCGCACGTTGTCGAGCAGCGTGAGGTGGGGGAACACGCTCGTGATTTGAAATGATCTTGCG
>VBAO01000408.1:0-4861 GCA_005883865.1 Candidatus Segetimicrobium genomatis | reverse complement strand
ATCTCCGATCCGTGCCCTGAGAATTGGCAGCCCCTGACGGCAAACCCTTCCGCCGGATGATCACGGGGGATCCTCCGGTTGGGGGGGCGCGCAAGGCGCGGGGGGCGGGCCGGCCCGCCGTCAGGGCCTCGGCAGCACCTCCTGCGCGATCTCGGCCACGATCACCTGGAGCCCCGCAGCCACGGGGACCGCCAGGAGCCCGCCGAGAATCCCGAGCAGTTTGATGCCGGTCAGCAGGGCGATGAGGGTCAGGATCGGGGACATGCCGACGACCCGCGCCATGATGCGAGGCACGAGGACGTGGGGCTCGACGTTCAGGACGACCGTATAGAAGATCACCACGCCCACCAGCTGCCAAGGCTGCTGCGAGAGGGCGACCAGGATGGCCACCGAAGCGCCGAGCGTGGGGCCTACCATCGGGATCAACTCCCCGATCCCGGCGACGATGCTCAGAAGGAGCGGATAGGGGATCCGCAGGAGGGAGAGGCCCAGAGCCACGGGGACCGCGACGGATAAGGAGAGGAGCAGCTGCGCCCGCAGCCACCCCCCGAACTTCGCCCCGATGCGATCGAGGACCAGGCCGACGCGGGGGCGTTCAGACGCCGGAAACAGGGCAATGACCCCCCGTTTGATATCCGCGCCCTCGAGCAGCATATAAAAGGTAAACACGAGCACCGTGGTGACCGAGGCGAGCCCCCCGAGAAAGCGGAACGCGACGCCCGCGGCCTGGGGCCCGAACCGGGAGAGGGTGGTCGTGAGCGACGGAACGCGGTCCAGGAGGCCCGCCACATCCGGCAGCCACGGCCATCGGGTCTGCAGGCCGGTCACCCAGGACCGGATCTTCTCGATGAACTGGGGGAGTTGCTGGACAAACCGGGTGGATTCGTTGACTGCGGGGATGAGGATGATCGAGAGGATCAGGAGGACGACCGCGAAGATCGCCAGATACAGGACGAAGATGGCCCCGCCGCGGGAGAACCGCCGGCCACCGGGCATCCGTCCGCGCTCCACCCGCCTGACGAGCGGGGCGAGCCCTGACGCGAGGATGCCCGAGACGAGGAGCAGGATGAGGACCTCGGTGATCTGGCGGACCACCCACACGAGCATCCACGCCAGGATGACGACGGCCAGGACCGTGGCGGTCCGGCCGACCAGTTCCCGCTGGGTCACGGCGCCCGTCCTGGGAGCATCGTGGCCGCAAGGTTCGCGGCGGGAATCGGAGATCCTGTCCGGCGTCCGGGGGGAGGCGCCCGTGCGCCTTAGATGCGATGCGGCAGCAGCAGGGCCTGGGCCACGAGCCCGGCGATCCCGGCGGCGAGGATCACGATGGAGAGGTGCGCCAGGCGGGTGGTGACGGTGCTGTTTCGTCCGGCCATCTGGGCCACCGGGACGTGGAACGCCAGGCTCGCCATGGATCCGACGACGACCCCGTACCCGGCCAGATCCGGGGGGAGCGCCCCATGGGCCGCCAGGATGCCCGCCGCCGCAGAAGTCGACGCGCTGCTGACCAGCCCGCCAATGGCGGCCACGAGCAGGAAGCCGGCCGGGCCAAGCTCGCGGTTCGCCAGGTTCGCCGTCACCGCGATCACGACGAACAGCGCCCCGAACGTGAGCGCGTGACGAAACGAGATGGGCGATTGAATGTGGAGGGGCGCCGTTTCCCTTTCCTTGACGTGGATGCGGCTCGTCACGATGACGCTCGTCAGCAGCATGAGGGCGACGGAGATCCAGCCGTACGCAGCATCGCACTGTTGGCGGTGAGCATGCCGAGGAGGGCGAAGATCGACAGGCGCGCCGGATCCCCCCGTGCGCGGCTGGCCAGCTCCGCCACCGTGGCGGTCGAGTTGACGAGGCCGCCGAGTAGGCCGGTCCACCGGATGCCTCGGGTGCCGTAGAGCCTCAGCAGGATGTAGTTCGCAAAGGCGATCGCCGAGATCACGAGCACGACGGTCCACGCCGCCTGAAGGTCGATCAGGTGCCAGGGGTCAATCGATCCTTTGGGCAGCAGCGGGTAGACCACCAGCGCGATCATGCCCAGCAGGAGCGCGCCCCGGATCTCCTCGATCGTGACCGCGCCGGCGAATTTGACGACCTCGGCCTTCCAGGCCAGCAGCCCCGTCATCACCACCCCGCACGCCGCCGCCACGAGCAACTGGCCGGCCCCGACGAGGATCCCGAGGATCGCCGTGGCGAGCAGCGCCACCGACGTCGTGAGCTCCAGGGAGTGATCCCGGGTGAAACTCCGCCAGTTCACGAGGGTGATGAGGGGAATGAGGGCGATCAGCAGGATGTAGCTGGCGACCGGCGAGATCTGCCAGGCCAGCGTGGACGTCACCGCGACAATCGAACACGTGCGCACCCCGATGTCCTTGTGGGCCCATTCGCGCTCCAGACCGATCATCATGCCGATCCCGAGCGAAATCGCCACCCGCTCCATGAAGAGGAGGAAGTCGGTGTTGATGATGCTGGGGGTGAGCGGCATGGTCTGTGCGGCTCAGGGCGCCTGGACGGGCAATCCGCGGGTCCCGGCCGCGACCGAGACGCCCGCGGTGAGGAGAAGCAAGAGCCCCGCGCTCGCATAGGGGAGGCTGATGCCGGCGTGGTAGACCCACCCGCCCCAGGCCGGCCCAATGACGCGGCCCAGGCTGTCGAAGGAGTCCATGATCCCGATGGAGAGGCCCTGCCCCGCCGGGGTCCGTTTCGAGATGAGGGAGGCGATCGATGGGCGCATCAGGGAGTGGCCCGTGCCTGCGATCGCCGCATAGATGGCCAGGGTGGCGATGTTGTTGGTGAGCACGATAAGGAGATACCCAACTGCCGCCAGCACCAGGCCTCCCCGGACGAGCCGGTCCTCTCCCCACGTGTTGATGAGCCGGCCGACCACCCCGCCCAGGATCCCCGCCTGGACGAGCCCGACGGCCACGAAGACGATGCCGATCGCCCCGGCCCCGCCGCTGGCGCTCAGGCGCAGCCGGTCCTGAGCGAACAGCGCATAGGTGGCCTCGAGCCCCGCGAGGGCGAACGCGCCCACCAGGGTGACAATGTAGAACAGCGCCAGCGGACCGCCGAGCGCGAGGCGGATCGCTTCGATCCGGGAGGGACGGTCGGCCGACCAGCCGCGCCGGGCCGGCTCCGGGAGCGCCCCCCAACTCAGCGCCAGGGTGAAGAGGGCCAACCCCGCGCCGACAAAGAACGGGAGCGCGAGACTCAGGCGGCCGAGGATGCCGCCGATCCCGGGCCCGATGGTGAACCCGAGCCCCATCGCCGCGCCCATCAGGCCCATGCCGCTCCCCCGATCTTCTTCCCCGGTGGCGTCCCCGATGTAGGCCATCGCGGTGGGGAGGGTCGCGGCGCTCAGGACGCCCCCCAGGATGCGGGCCATGAAAAGTTCCCAGACCTGGTGCGAGAGGCCAAAGATGATGAACGAGACGGCGTAGCCGAGGAGCCCCAGGGCGAAGACCGGCTTCCGGCCGATGCGGTCGCTCAGCGCCCCCCAGAACGGCGCGAACAGAAACTGCATGAACGCGTAGCTGGTCGCCAGCAGGCCGATCTGGACCGGGGTCGCGCCGACTTCCCGCGCGTAGAACTGCAGGACCGGGAGGACGATCCCGAACCCCATCATGACAATGAAGATCGCCATGAACAGTACGATGAGACCGCGGTGGCTCACGCGCGTACCCATTGCAGGGAACCATTATCCCCACCTGGGCATTGGCCTGTCAAGGCAAGCCTTGACCCCCGGCGGGCGACTTCGTAGAATCAAAGTGGACGATCCTCGGTAGCTCAATGGTAGAGCATCCGGCTGTTAACCGGAGGGTTGTAGGTTCGAGTCCTACCCGAGGAGCCACACCTCAGTTTGGTCGTGCTGGGGCTTCACGAGTGTTCCGAGCAAGCTCCTGCATCAACTCCCGAATCAGGGCGCCGTCACCACCACGCGCGTCACCTCCACAGGGCCGGCTTCGTCACCATCACAAACACGATGCCCACGGCGATGATGGCGAGCAGCATTCCGAGGCGTGCGCCGCGAGCCGCCGGGACTCGCGCGAATTGGGCCCCCCGGCGTCGAGCGCCTGAATCTGCCGCCGCAGCGTCGGCGTGTAGCCGGCCGCTGCGATCACGATCAGGATCGCAAAGAGGATCAGGCCGGTCAGGAGCCAGGGCGTGGAGAACGGGATGCGCCCCACGCCGGCCATGGCGAATCCCGTGAGCAGCATAAGGCCGTAGGCGGGGTTGGCGATACGATTGTCCAGCATCCTGATGCCTCGGAGCGTGAAGGCCAGGTGCTGCGGTTCCCGCGCCGCGCGGGAGAGCCAGACACCGTAGGTGACGTTGGCGCCCAACGCGGTGATGGCCATCAGCACGTGGAACCACTTCAAGATCACGTAGACCCCCACTCGATAACCTCCCGCCGTCGACGGCGATTGTGGTTCCGGTGATGAAGGAGGCTTGGTCCGAACACAGCCAGACCACGGTCGCGGCGACCTCCTCGGCGCGGCCGATGCGCTGCATGGGAACGGCGCGAACGATCGGCCGGCGGTGCTCGTCGGACAGCGCCGCGATTCGGTCCGTGAGGATTGGACCCGGAGCGACGGCGTTGACGCGAATGCCCCGGTCTGCGTAGTCGAGGGCGGCGGTCTTCGTGAGGCCGATGATGCCGTGCTTGGTGGAGACGTAGGCGGCGATGCCCCGCACCCCGCGGAGTCCGGCGGTGGAGGACATGTTCACGATGGCCCCGCCCCCGCTCGCGATCATGGCGGGAATCTCGTACTTCATGCAGAGGAACACGCCCCGGAGATTGATCCGGATGGCGCTGTCGAAGTCGTCGATCCGGACGTCGGCCAGCGGGATGGGGAGGTGGCCG
>VBAO01000407.1 GCA_005883865.1 Candidatus Segetimicrobium genomatis | reverse complement strand
GCCGCCGGTCAGCGACGCGATCGCGTCCCCGGCCGGGGAGGCGCCGGCGGGTTGGGCGGAGATGTCGACGAACATTGACGGCAGCCCGATCCCCCAGAACGACTGGTCGCCCATGCGGCTGATGCGCCGGCGCTGCAGGTCTTGGCCGCTGACCTCCTTGATGCATCGCGCCGCGAGGCCCCAGGTCTCGGCCATCGTCAGGGCTTCGCTGAGCAGCGCGGCGCCCTTTCCCCCCGGGGAGTCGACGTTGAGGTGAAGCACGGCGTGGCGGTACAGATCGTCCCAGTGGGTGTCGGCGTACCACGTCGAACCCGAGTACCGCCCGTGGGAATGGCCCGACCAGAACGCGAACCGGATGCCCCGCCGGAGCCCGCGGCGCCGCCGGCTGAAGATGCGCGCCATCTCCACCATCACCGCGTTTGCGCTTCCGTTGTCCATCGCCCCATGGTGCCACGAGTCTACATGCCCGCTGAACAGGACAAACCGGTCGGGCTCGTCGCGCCCCTTGAGGTCGGCGATCAAGACCGGGGTCTTGCGCCACCGAGTGTCCACCGCGGTGCGCAGGCGGACGCGGAGGTCTCCGGTGCCGGCCCGTTCCCGGAGCGCGGCGCCGTCCTCCTGGCGGACCGAGACCGCGACGATCTTCGGGAGCGCCGCCACATTCTCGGGCGTGGGCGACCCCCAGATCGTCGAGATGATCATCTCGTGCAGTTCCGGGGGGTTGATGAAGATCACGCCGAGCGCGCCCGCCTGTTCGGCGGCGCGGGCCCGCTCGGGCATCGCGAGGCCCTCCACCAGGACGATCTTGCCGCGGTCGGCCGGGCCGAACTCTCGTTCGCCGGCGTCCACGACCTCGGCTTCGAGGCCCCCCGGAGGCGTGGAGGCGGAGAAGGCATGGGTGATGCACCTGTCCACCCCCTGGGGCGCCCCGGCGGTCTCGAGCGACGCCTCGCCCGGCCATGAGATGAGGGCATCGTGTTGGTGGCGCCGCACGTCGAGCCCGAAGCCTTTGAGGGTGGCTTCGAGGTAGTCGAACGCGCGCGCCTCGTCCTCGCTGCCCGAGAGCCGCACCCACCGCGACACCTCGCGCGTGTAGGTCATCAGCCTCAGAAGGGACACCGCCTTCTTGATCGCCTGCTCGGGATTTCGAGGCATTCCAGTCCTCCGAATCTGACCTGGGGGTCTTGTTGCATTCGAAGCACGTCGGGCGATCTCCTAGCGAACTAACGTGTGGACGCGGCTTCTTCGACCGCAGGGGTGGGAGCCCCGGATGGCGGGCGCTTCGACTGCATCACATGTTCGATCGTTCCCACGATTCCCTGGCGGAACACGAGGATGACCACGATGAAGATCGTCCCGGTCACCACCCCCCAGGCGTCGGTCCAGGTGGAGATGAAGTCGCGCAGGAGGAGCACCAGGGCGGCGCCGACCAGAGGGCCGAGGCGGGTGCCCATGCCGCCCAGCAGGACCATGATCACCACCAGACCCGAAGTCGTCCAGTGGACCGCGTCCAACGCCACGAACCCGTGGTTAATCACCCAGATCCCGCCGGCCAGTCCCGACAGGGTGCAGGACAGGACCGCGGCCAGCAGCTTGTACCGGGTGACCGCGTACCCCAACGTTTGCGTCCGGACGTCGTTCTCGCGAACAGCGAGCAGCACCCGGCCGAACGGGGAGCGCACGATCCGCCAGCACAGCAGGAGGCCCAGCGCGGCGAGCGGGAAGGCGGCGTAGTAGTAGGCCGTCGACGACGAGATGTCGAGCCCGCCGAGCGCAACCCGTGGGATGCCCTGGACGCCGTTCTCCCCGCCCGTGAGCGACCGCCATTCGTTGACGACGTAGAACACCATCTGCCCGAAGGCCAGCGTGATCATTGCGAAGTAGATGCCCCGGCGCCTGATGGCCAGCCCCATCAGCGGCAGGGCAATGAGGCCGGCCGCGAGCGCCGCGGCCAGCGCGTTGAGGGGATAGGGAACCCCGAGCCGCTGGGCCAGGAGGCCGGCCGTGTAGGCGCCGCCCCCGAAGAACGCCGCCTGCCCGAACGACAGCAGCCCTGTGTAGCCGAGCATGATGTCGAAGGCGGTCGCAAACAGCGCCCACGCGAGGATGTCGACGGCCAGCACCGGATAGACCGGCATCGGCAGCAGGAGGCCCGCCGCGACCAGCACCGCCCACCCAATCTTGTAGATCATCTCACCCCGCCTCCGGGCTGCCGAACAGGCCGGAGGGCCGGAGCAGCAGGACGACGGCCATGAGGACGAAGACGAGCGTGTTCGCGGCCGGCGGGTAGTACACCGCCCCCAGGGCCGAGAGGACCCCGACGACGAACCCCGTCACCACCGACCCCAAGATCGACCCCATCCCGCCGATCACCACGATCGCAAACGTGGTGATGATCAGGTCCGCGCCCATCAATGGCGAGATGTTGCGCATCGGCGCCGCCAGCACGCCTGCCAGCCCGGCGAGCGCGACCCCGAAGGCGAAGACCAGAGGGATCCAGCGGTCGACGTCCACCCCGAGCGCCCGGGTGAGGACCGGGTCTTCCGTCGAGGCCCGGATGATCATCCCGACCCGGGTACGCTCGATGAGCCACCACACGCTCAGGCACACGAGGACCGAGAACGCCAGCACGA
>VBAO01000406.1 GCA_005883865.1 Candidatus Segetimicrobium genomatis | reverse complement strand
AGGGAGAGGACCATGGGGTGAACACCCGCCTCGCCTATGTGCGCGACCTCAAAGACTTCGCCGAGTACGTCGCCGGCAACCTCGAGGGCGCTTCGGCCGACGACCTCATCCGGTTCACGCGCCGGATGACCGAAGCCGGGCTCGCCGTCGCCACCCGCGCGCGCCGTATCACCTCCCTCCGTCAGTTCTACGAGTGGCTCCGGAGGCGCCAGGGGCGCCCGTTTTCGATCGCCCAGGATCTGCGCCCTCCGCGCCGTCCGCACCGGGTCCATCGCTGGTGGACAGAGGACCAAGTGGCGCAGTTCCGCGCCGCGTTTCAAGGGGGCATCCCCCGGGTCATTCGGGACCGGGCGATGGCCGAGCTGGGGCTCATGGGCCTCCGGGTCAGCGAGGTGATCCGGCTCGACATCGAGCGGGTGGTGCACCTCGCGGATGCCGAACGGGCCTCGCTCGTGGTGCTGCGGAAGGGGAACAAGGAGCAGGTCCTCCCGGTCACCGCCGATGCCCGCGAAGCCCTCCTGGCCTGGCTCGCGGTGCGCCCCCCTGCCCCGACCACCGCGCTCTTCTTCCGGCTGCCCTACCAGCCGCGGCGGGAGCGGGTTCGCCTCCACTACGCGAGCGTCGAGAAGATCTTCAAGCGGTACGCGGCGGCGGCCGGGGTCCCGATTCCCGAGGGCATCGCGTTTCACCACCTCCGCCACACGGCCGGCCAGCAGATGGCCTCGGTGGGGCTCGGGATCGAGGAAGCCCAGCGTCTGCTGGGGCACGCGAACCCCGCCACCACCCAGATCTACTATGAGGTGACCGACCAGCGCCTGCGCCGGGCAGCCCAACGCCTCCGGTACCGCGGCCGGGTCCCCGAGGCGGGATTTCCTCCGCCGGCGCGCAGGGTGGCCGCTCGACGCCGGCCCCGTGAGCGTCCGGCGCCGGAGCCCAGGCCGGCGTGATGGCAGGCAACGCAGAGAAAGGAGGTGGAACAGGAATGGATGTCAAGCAGCAGTTGGGACTGGCACCCGGTAAGTGGGTCGTCGCAAACTGCGGGAAGTTCCCCAGCGAGAAGAACTGCAAACTCGTGATCATGGCCCCCCAGTCGCAGCGGGCCGACCTCGTCGAGGCCGCCGCCGCGCACGCGATGAGGGTGCACGGTCACAAGGAGAGCCCGCAGCTCAGGAAGGAGCTGGATAAGATTATCGTCGCCATCGACGTGTAACGAAGCCGCCCCGGTGCGGGGCACGAAGGAAGGCACGCAGGGCCAGGCGGACCGCCTGGCCCTGCGGCGTTGAGGACCCCGGGCGGCACGGACCACGGGGCCGCCGCGCCGATGTTCCTGATCGGCTCCCAGATCGTCCCGGGCGTCCACGGCGCGCATCCCAGCCTCGTCGATCTCCGTAGGCTGGCACGCAGGGCCAGGCGAACGCCTGGCCCTGCGTCGTTGGCGGAAGCGCCGGGAACCTTTCGAGGACTTTCCCCGCTTGGGAGGGTAACGGCGCGACGGGTCGGGAGCTGCGGCTCGGGCGCTCACATCAGGAGGTCGTTCATGCCGTCGGCCGGATGAGTTTATCCCGACCCGGCGTTCACCGCGGACAGCATCGCGGTTCGGACCGAGGTGGCGATCTCCTCGATCCCGCCCGCGAGCAGCACGGCTTTCGTCCCGGCCAGGTCGTGACCCGGGGGCTCCACGAGATAGGGCGGCGCATGCGGCGGGAGCGGGGGGAGCGGCTGGAAGGCTTCCTGGGCCAGGGTCGATGCCAGGCGGATCAATGTGTCTACGCGCCGCCCGACCTCCTGGGGCGCTTCGGTGGCCGCGATGCCGGGCAGGGGGACCCCGGCCGGGAGCACGGTGGGCAGCAGCGTGCGGACCTCCTCGAGGCGCGCCTGGACCGCGCTCAAGACCTCCCGCACCTCGTCGGCGTGCGGCCGGCCGAGGCCGGCGTGCGGGTAGCCCGCTCCCCTCTGAGCCAGCGGCTCGTGCTGGGACAGGGAGCGGAGCCGTGCGGCATGCTGCCGGAGCGCGGTGAGGCACCCCCAGAGCTGGCCCCAGGGGTCCCGGCGGGAGACGTTCATCGTCTGCCTACTTCGCGCCGAGGGGGCGCCGGCCTGCAGGACGCGTTCGGGTGCCGCCCCCGGTGAGGTGTGCTATACTCCCGCCTGCGATGACCCGGGTGCGCCTCCTGTGCGCGATCTGCTGCGGGTTCCTCCTGGCCGCCCTAGCAGTGCCGGCGGGGGCCCAACCCGCGGGAATGAAGCGGGTCACGGACTCGAAAGGCCGCTTCGCCATCAGCTTCCCGATCGGGTGGGAGGTGATGGCGATGAACGCCAACGTCCTGGCCGGGGAGGTGACGCGGAACCTCCCCAAGGATTTCTTCTCGCTGCTGATGGCCGTCGATCCGGCCGACCCCGGGTCTCCGACGGTGGTCATCATCATGGGATTCACCCTCCCCCGGCAGGTCTCTCCCCAAGCCTTCGGGGCGATGATCAGCGAGCCGCTCCTCGTCGGGAAGCTCGACGGCGTGACGGTCGTCACGGAAGGGAACGCGACGATCGCCGGCCGGCCGGCCTTCTACCGCTACTTCACCGCGCAGACGAAGAAGGGCGATGACCTGTACAACGTCATGGTGTCGCTGACGGCCGGCCAGGATGGCTACTTGATCTTCGGCGTCACCCGGAACGTGCCGGAAACGCTCCGGAAAAATTTCGCGGAGATCTCCAGGATCCTCGAGACCTTTCACCCGATCGCCAAACCGGGCGCCTCGATCGTCCCCGCGCCCGGCACCCCGGCGGGGTCCCCTACTCCCTGCTCGAGGCGATGTCGACGGGCGGCTTGAACCGCTCGAAGGGGTTGCGGCAGGCCCGGCACACGTAGGTGGCCCGGCACGACGTCGGGCCGAACAGGCTATCCAGCGTCACATCGTGGGATCCGCACGATGGGCAGGCGGCCGGCTCGCTGAACCGGCACCGGGGCACGGCCAGCCCGTGCGCGGCCAGGCGCGCCCGTCCCCGCGGGGTCATCCGGTCGAGCGTCCATGGTTCTTCGTAGGTATACTCCACGGCCGCTTCGCGGACGCCGGGCAGCGCGCGCAGCGCCCCCTGCACCCGCGCCCGAATGACGTCGAGGGCCGGACACCCGGTCCAGGTCGGCACGGGCCGCACCGAGACCCGGCCGTCCGCCACCTGGACGGTTCTCACCAACCCGAGGTCGGTAATCGCGATGGGCAGCTCGGGATCCTCGACCGTCTCGAGGATGCCCCAGACCTCGTCCAGCAGGGCCGCCGCCGCGGTCACCAGCGGGCCCCCGGCTCGGACCGCCAGACCTCGGTCATCTGCGCATGGAGCCGGTCGAACTCAGGGGTGTGCTGTCCCCGCCGGCCGCCGGTGCGTGCGGGCGTCGACGGGATGCGCAGGCCGCTCGACTCGAGGACCGGATGGACCGCCGCCTCCCAGGCCTTCCGGAGCGTGTCG
>VBAO01000159.1:14550-15505 GCA_005883865.1 Candidatus Segetimicrobium genomatis | reverse complement strand
CCTCGGTGCCGCCGCGTCATCGGGCTGGATCTCACGTTCGGCATGGTCCGCGAGGCGCGCCGCCTCGCGGGGGAGGAAGGAATCACCAATCTCATGTTCTGCCTCGGGGATGCGGATGCCGTGCCGTTCGCCGACAGCGCGTTCAATCTCGTGACCTGCCGCCATGCGGCCCACCACTTTCCAGACCTGCCCCGGGCGATCTCGGAGATGGCGCGGGTGGTGAAGCCCGGGGGCCGCGTGGTCGTGGATGACACCTGCGCGCCTGAGGATCCCGCGCTGGCGGCCCTGATGAACGAATGGGAGGTGAGGCGCGATCCCAGCCATGTCGCCAACCATCCCCCCAGCCGCCTTCGGGCGCTGCTGGAGGCCGGCGGCCTCACCGTGGAAGCGGCGACGGCAACGTCTATCCCACTCGAATTCAACGACTGGGTCCGGCGGAGCGGGGTCCCTCCGGATGACGCGGCCGCGCTCCGGACCAGCTTCCTCCAGGCTCCCGCCGAGGCGCGCGCGGCGTTCCGGATCGAGACGAGGGACGGCGACGTGCACTTCGCCTGGGACGAGGTCATCCTCCTGGGAATCAAGCGGTAACGAGCTCAGTCGAGGGTCTGGCGCGCCCAGAGGAATTTGAACCCACGTCCTACAGCATGTCCGGTTTCGAATTTCCCATTCGTCGTATAGGTGAAAAAGAGACGCCAAGTCCGCGAGGCGTCAAATCGAATGAACAAGAAAGGAGAAACCACATGGCGATCTCAATGGAAGTGGATACGTTCCTGCCTCCCATCGAAAAGCCCCGGGGGCTGACCATGAAGCTGGCGTATGCCATGGCGCGCCGGCAATTTGGCAAAGTGCTGACACCACTGAAAGTCCACTCCGCGCGATTGCCGGCCGCGTTCGGTGTGTTCTATTCGAAGATCGCCAATCTGGATAGAAAACTCCTGCTGCCGCCGGAGACCGC
>VBAO01000159.1:9974-14545 GCA_005883865.1 Candidatus Segetimicrobium genomatis | reverse complement strand
CACGATCCAAGCGTCGATGAATCAAGCCAAATTCGATGCGCTGGAGCAATACCCCACGAACCCTCTCTTTACCGACGCAGAGCGCGCGGCGCTGGACTATGTGACGGAGTTGACAAAAGATAAAAAGGTCAGCCCGGACACGTTTGCCCGCGTGTCCCGCTATTATTCCGAACGCGCGATCTGCGAGATCGTCTGGCTCGTTGCCAGCGAGCATCTTTACAACATGACCAATATCGGGCTGAACATCCATTCGGATATGCTCTGTGACATCAGCAAGAAGAAGCAGCGGGGTTAAAATCAAACGAAATAGGAAACGGAGGAGCAGAAATGGCGAATTTCATGTATCTATTCCGGCATAACCAAACGGCCCTACGGTCCATGTCCCCCGAACAGATGCAACAGCTCACGAAGAAGTGGATGGGCTGGACGGATACCCTGAAAAAGAATGGCCATTTCAAGCAGGCGGGGGAGCGGTTGGATGAAGCCGGCAAGGTTGTTCGGGGCAAGTCTAAGATCATCACCGACGGCCCCTTCGTCGAGGCCAAGGACTCCATCGGAGGCTATATGCTCGTCGAGGCCAAGGACTTGGCCCAAGCGGTGGAATTGGCCAAGGGCTGCCCCATCCTGGAAGGCGACGGATCGGTGGAGATCCGCCCAATCGTTTCCATGTAGAGATTCTTCGCCGAGGAGGACCTTTACGGAAGACGTCCCGGGATTCGTCGACCATCTTTTCCGTCAGGAGGCGGGGAAGATGGTCTCTTACTTGACCAGGATTTTCGGGTTGAGCGGCCTCGACATGGCCGAGGACGTGGTCCAGGACACCCTCTGCCGGGCCTTGCAGATGTGGCCTATGCACGGCGTTCCCGACAATCCCTCCGCCTGGCTCAGGCGGGTGGCCCGGAACCGGGCCATCGACCTCCTGAGGCGGAACGATCACCTCCGCTACTTCACCCCGGAGCTCGTCCACCTCTTGGGGCTCCGGGAGGATCTGCCCGGGGAAACGCCGGCGCTTGAAGAGGAGATCCAAGACGACCAGCTCCGCATGATGTTTTCCTGCTGTCACCCGGAGCTTGCAACCGAAGCTCAGGTGACGCTCATCCTGAAGACACTTTGCGGGTTCAGCGTTTCCGAGATCGCCAACGCCCTCCTGGCCAGCCAGGATTCCGTCGAAAAAAGATTGGGCCGGGCGCGAAAACTGTTCCGGCTTTCGGGGACTCTTGTGGAAATCGCCGACGCTTCGGATATCACCATTCGACTGGAGGCGGTGTACCAGGCTATCTACCTGCTGTTCAACGAAGGGTATCACGGCAGCCGATCCGACCGGACGGTGCGGGAGGACCTGTGTTTCGAGGCCATCCGCCTCGCGCTTCTTTTGAGCGAGCATCCGGAAGGGGAAAAACCCAAGACCCATGCCCTGCTGTCGCTCCTGTGTTTCCACGCGGCCCGTCTTCGCGGCCGGGTGGACGACGATGGCGGTCTGATCCAATTGGAAATCCAGGACCGTTCCACATGGGACCGGAATTTGATGGAGAGGGGATTCCAGGAAGCGGGCATCGCCTCTTTTCATTGCGCGGCCCCGACCTATGAGGACACCGAATGGGCGAAAATCCTTGAGCTTTATGACATGCTCTACCGGTTAAAACCTTCGCCCATCGTCGCCTTGAACCGGGCCATTGCGTTGGGGAAAGCCCTGGGGCCCGAAGCAGGTCTGGCCGAATTGAGGAAGATTCCCGATGCTGCCAGGCTCAAGGACTATCCGTTTTATCCGGCCGCCGAGGGGGAATTTCACCTTCTTGCGGGCCGGCCGGCGGAGGCGGGGAAGCATTTTGAAAAAGCCATCAGGCTGGCGAGGAGCCGGTCCGAAACGAATTTTTTCGGGCGCAAATTAAAGGCTTGCCAGCTAGGTGCAGGCGGGCCATCGAGGCTTCCCGCCGGCTAGCGGAGATCCTTGATGCCTTGGGACGGCCGGACACATAGCCCGGCCGTCCCGTCACACGTGATCAGTGGCTGTTCACGTACTCGATGAGGTCCGGAAGGAGGTGCGCCGCGTTCGGCGTCCCCAGTCCCGTCACCGGATCCCAGCCTCTGGTCGCCGGATAGCCTGGGACCGCGGCGTTGGTCTGATTGTTCCCCGTCGTCACATCGTAGAAATCGGCCGCGTATTTTGCCGGATCGGAGGCGATGGCGTAGAGCGCCGGGTTGATGTACCCGAGCGGCACGCCGCCGTTCATCTCGTTGGCCACCGCGATCAGGCCGGCCCACTGCGGCGATCCCGAACTGGTGCCGCCAATCACGTACCAGCCGTTGTCGTGGACGTTGGTGCTGTAGCCGGGATTCGTGATGTAGATGAGCACTCCGGTCCGGCTGCTGGCCTGGATGCCGATGTCGGGAACGCCGCGTTGTGTCGCCGGGATGGACGTGCTGCCCGGGGGCAGCGTGTCCTGGAAGGCCGGCCGGGCGAACACGTGGCTGAAGCCCCCGCCGGAGGCAACCCAGCCGATCTCGCGGACGCCCGGGGTCACCTGGCAGTTCGGGGGCGGCGAGACGTTGTCGACCCCCGCCCCGGTGGTGGCGTTCGTACACTCGTACGTTCCACCCACGGCCGTCACGAGCGGGTCGGACGCGGGCCACTCCACGGTCGGGAAGGGGATCAGCGTGGGATTCTTCACCGGCGTCTTGAGGATGTTCGCCGTGCCGAAATCACCCGAGGACCCGAAGACGGTGACTCGGTTGGCCTGCGCCGCCTCGAAGGCATGCCGGAGGTTCAGCAGAGCCGCGGTCCCCTGGTGGAACGTCTCCTCGGCCGCCGCGAAGCTCTGCGAGATGACCGAACCCAGGTGGGCGTTGATGACGTCCTCCTCGGCGTTGAAAAAGTCGGGAAAGCCCTGCACGCCGAGGGTCTCAGCGGTGGGCGTGGTCACCAGGAGAATGTTGGCCAGCGGCGCCATCGAGTGGGCCCACTCGACGTCGAGGGTGACCTCGATCGCCCAGATGCTGCGGTTTTCCTGGCCCGTCCCATGTGACCCGGGGGGCGGTGGGTTCGTCGAGGTATTGCCCTGCTGGAGCTCGCTAAAGGTCGGCCCCGTGCACCCGGCCGGCGTGTTCTCCTCCCCGCACATGTGCGGCAGGCCGAAGGCATTGTTGAAGACCTTGAGGTCGTGGCGAATCGTCTCGCTGCCGAAGGAGTCCACGATGATGATGGTCTCGCCCTGGCCCTGGTGGCCTGCTGCCAGCAGCGGTGTCAGGTTGTACGAGGTTTGCTCCGCCTGCGGGTTGAAGCAGCGCCGGTTGATCGCGGCGCACTGACCCTGCGTTGGCGGGGTCTCGCCTAAGCTCACGAGTTCGACGTCACTCCAGGCCGGGTGGAAAACGACAGGCTGACTCCCCGGCAGAATGGCCCCCGACCACGGCGTAGCGCCGCTGGTGGAGAGCATAAGGGTGAATAGCAGGATCCACGACACTCGTGCGCCTCGCCACATCCACGCCCATTTCATATGGGCTCATCCCCCTTTTGGTTCTGTAAGAACGAGCAGAGAGCTCGGCTTGAATGTCTCTCCTCCAAAGGAACGATCTTTTCCTTTTATCGGGAGATAGGCGCCCGAGGCTGACGTGGTGACGGCGCCGGGAATGCGCCCAGGGCCTCGGGAATCTCTTGGAGATCGCAAAACTCCTCCTGGTGGGTTCGATGCGCGCGCTCGACATGCCCATTGAGCCGCGGGCTCCGAGGCGGGAACACATCCGTACGCCTCTGACGAGACCCCGCGCGGGGACAGCGAAGTTGCTATAAAGCCTTCGCGCTCTTATCGAAAGACTCGTGGACTGAATCTAAAGCATGTTGACGGCCCCCCCTTCGAACACAAAAATTGAATAAACGGTAATGAAGGGGGCCTCACACAGAGGTTCTTTCCTGGTTTGAAGCGGGGTGGCACTGCGACCAGCCGCCTTCGCCGGCTTCAGTACCATGGGAAGATTGGATCATGCTCTCAGTCCACGCAAGAAGACGGATCTTCGCCAAGGAGGTGATTGCTGACGCGAAGCCGTCGGAGGTGGGCGCGAGTTATACGCTGGGTCTCAGGCTCCAGAACCAGGTCTTGCGCGTCTCATATGCGGTCAAGGGGGGCGATACATGTTTTTGAGAATCACCCGAGTATTGCGTCCGGTGGGGTTTTTGCTGGCGGTCACCCTCTCAACGGGTGGCGCGTTCTTTCTGGCGGTCACTCTCTCACTGGCCGGCGCCTTCGCTGCGTCATTTACGGGCGCCATCTACACTACCACGAAGGACGGGACTGCCGTCAACCAGAACATCTACGGCTCGAACACGGACGTGTACCTGAGTGGCGGTCCGCAGAACACGCAGGACAGGGGCCTACCACCGGGCACGTATTATTTCCAAATCACAGACCCCTCCGGGAAGACCCTCCTCTCCACGGACCCCGCCAGTTGCCGCCAATTGGAGGTGGGGCCGAACGGCAGGGTGAACGGATCCAGTCCGAGCAGTGGCGCCTGCAAACATCAGAACGGGACATTCAATCCCGCGAATGGCACGCTCCCGGTTCAAATGGCGCCGTTCT
>VBAO01000159.1:0-9948 GCA_005883865.1 Candidatus Segetimicrobium genomatis | reverse complement strand
AAATCAACTTCGATCTCGCTGGTGGACAATAAGGTCATCAACTTCAGCCCGTCGGACTCCAAGACGGATAATTTCAAGGTTCAAGCCGGGGCGGCGGCTCCTCCACCAGGCTCCTGCCAGCCGTCAAGTTCGTTGTCCGTCCTGGTCACCGGAACGACGGTGGTCTCGTATGTCCCAAAGGGGAGTTGGTCCAGTTCGCATAAAGACGTTGCGGTCGTCGGCATAGAGAACAGCACCATCTCGGCCACAATCCCGACACCTAACCCGGCGAATTCCTGCGCGTCGAACCCATTGACGGGTACGACGGTGTGCACCGCGGACAACACTGACGTGTATCTGATCTCGGGCACGACCCTAAACACGACGCTCACGAGCGGCGGGTCCTTGGCCGTCAGTTTCTCCGGAGGTTCCTGCACCAACTGCGGAGTCATGATGGACGCCGTTCATAATAAGGCGGCGATTGGACTCAGTATCAGTGGCGTGAAAGGGTTCCAGTTCCTGAACCTCGCCACCAATTCGTTCGAGCCGGCATTCGCGTCGCCTTCGACGGACATTTCGGAAGACCCGCTCATCGATCCGACCCGGAACCTCTTGTTGTCGCCGGGTGAGAGGGGCATCTACGAGATCGTCAACGTGACGACCAGTACGAGCCCCACGTTCTTCGAGAATCCTATCGTTGTGCCTGCCCAAGTTCCGGATTCCGCGGGCGAGGATTGCTCGACCGGAATCGCAATGGCGCCGCGGGAGTTTTCCCTCCCATCGGTTGTGTTCATCGCTGATTTGACCCAGGCGATCTTCACGCCCGCCGTGTTTCCCGCACCCGCCGGCACATGGACCGCCCCCTCGCAGAATCAATCCCTGACGGAGTCGTTTCTGTCGGCGGGAGCGAGCGGGATGGCCGTGGCGCAGGGGACACACACCGGCGTCGTGACGGGTGAATTTAGTGGCAACAATCTGACTGCAATCGCGCTTCCCGCGACGTCCGGCACCGGCATCCCCGCGATCACTGACTGGGTGACGTGCAACATGGGCCCGGCACCCGTCATGGGCGGGCCGCCACTATTCGAGACCGGCGCTGATCCTCACACGGTGACCGCGTATCAGAGTCCGACCAGCGGCGACGCGATCGCCCTGGTCGCGAACGGGGCCTTTGATACCGTAACGCTTACGGTTACCGCAACCGAGCTGGCGGTGGTCGACCTCACCAAGATGCTGGATCCCACGATCGTCCCACGGACCGTGGGCGGCCATGGGTGCGCGTCGATTTTCCTTCCATCGACGGTAGTGAGCTTCGTTCCCGTGCCATAACGCATGGGCAGCTCGTCGGTTTGACGCTGCGGCAGGCCATTTCACATGGCCTGCCGCAGCCGAATCCGAGCATGACACACACGGGCTCCCTGCACTGTGGCCCGGTCACGCCGAGGACTCTAGCGATTGGTTGGGAGCCCGAGTTCGCACGACATATAGATGGATGACCTCGGGTCGCCAGTAGAACGGATGACGTGAAAGGCGAATCCAGGAGACAAGAACACTTCAGGACAGCGTCGGAAAGGGGACTTGACGGTCAGTTGACGGGGGCGGCCTTTTCTATAGATGGCTACAGTGACCGTGCCGAAGAGCGCGTCGATTTTAGCTGCGGCCTCGCGACCCATCGAGGGGCAGCACATGGCTGTAGGTATCGAGCGTCATGGCGATCTGGGAGTGGCCCAGCCGTCGGGCTCTCGCCAATTGCGATCCGTTTTGCGGAGAGCGTATCGGCGATCCGAGTCAGAGATTTCGAGCCGGGATGAAATCGCTTGCCGACATTCAGGTATCTCGTCAACCATTGCAAGGGGATTCGGCTTTCGGCTGAAAACGCGGCGCATTTGTCATTGGCCAGATCAACGCGTTTACCGGCTACCGATCTCAATCCCCGCCTCTGTCGGGTTCCCCGCATTGGTCTCGTTCAAGTCCTGAGGGCATGCCGAGACACACACATAAACCGGCAGTTCGGCTTTGAACACGACATAGTCACCTGGCTTTGTGAGGGCTGCGAGCACGCGCAGGGATCGATCCGGTTCCAGGGGGAAATTGGCAAACAGGTTGACCGGCGAAGGCACTTCGATCACCTCCACGCCGAGAGCGCTCATGCCGGACATGAGGTTCTCCTGGCAACTCGCGTGCCAGCCCTTGAACCCGAGGGACGCGTAGCGCGTGGGATCGCAGGCGGCCACGAGCATGTCGTGCTTGCCGGGACTATGATCCTCGACGAAGGTCAGGATCGGGCGGCGGCGGTTCGTGTAAAATGCTTGGCCGACCCGAGGGAACAGGCGGAGGTTGCCGACCCGCGTATGCTCGGCGCTGAGATATTCCCGAGGATCGTGGCGACAGAACGCGAAGAAATCCACCGCCTGCTGTCCGCGGACATCGATCACCTTGATGAGTTCGCCCTGCTCCACTAGAAACGCGCGCCCCTCTCGGGCTGACACTGTTTGAACGATTCGCGCATTCGTGATCTGTCCCACGTGGCGCCTCCCTCGACGATCCGTCTGCCCACGGCCGGGCGAAGCTAACGGTGAAGGAATGAGTGAAGACGTTCCACTGGCAGATTGCCACCGCTCAAAATCGGGACAACCTTCAACCCCGCCCATTTGGATCCGTACTTCTCCAGCGCCGCGAACGCCGCTGCACCAGCCCCTTCGGCGACGTGGCCCGTCTCGCTGAGCACCGTCACGATGCTTTGCCCGATCTCCTTATCGCTGACGAGGGCTATTTCGTCGACATCCTTCTTCAGTACTTCGAACGCGAGTGGCCCCGGAGCGCTATCGGCGATGCCTTCGGCAAAGGTATCGATGGAGCTCTGGACGATACTCCCGCGCTTCAACGAGAGCGCCGCCGCGGCCGCGCCCTCGGCTTGGACTCCCACGACGCGAATCGCGGGATTCAACCGCTTGGCGACAAGGCACGTGGCGGCGATGAGGTTTCCGCTTCCCACCGGCACGACCATGACTTGGACGTCAGGGAGATCCTGGAGAATCTCCCAGGCGATCGTGGCGGCGCCTGCCATCAGCCCTCCGTCCGCACCGTCTTCAATTAGCGTCTTCCCGCTCTCCGCGGCCATCTTACGAGTTTGTGGTCCTGTGTCCGACATGTTGTCGCCGAACACACAGAGCTCCCCTCCGAACGAACGGATGGCCTGCCGTTTGAGTTCGGGCGTGATGCTGGGAACCACGATCGTCGCCGGGATCCCAAGCATCTTTCCTGCGTACGCGATGCCTTGGCCGTGGTTCCCTGTGGATTCTGTGATCGCGCCGGCCCGGCGCTCGTCGGCAGTCAGGCGCCAGAGGCTGTACAGCGCCCCCCGGGCTTTGAACGACCGGATGGGCGAGCAATTCTCATACTTCACATACACCTCGCAGCCGGAGAGGCGGCTCAAACCGTGGGAGAAGTGGAGGGGGGTTGGCCGGAGATACCGATTCACCAGGGCACGGGCCTCGAGAAGATCCACCATGGTAGGGATGCCCTCGATCCGGCCCCCGCCGCCGTTGGAAGCCTCCGCCGCGCCGCGCGCACTCATTGATGACCTCCCACACATTATCTCCATCAGCGACTCGCGGCCGGCGGCTCGTCCGCCCGCCGCAGGGCCGGCTGGTCTAATGACGCGACGTAACCGAGTGTCTTATCGACCACATTCAGCAATGGCTCTCCCCGCCGCCACCGCATGTAGTTCTTGACGAACAGATCCGCCACGGCGGCGCCCCAACCTATGAAGTCCCCGCACATGTGCGGGGAGACAACGAGCCCGGGCAAGTCCCAGAAGGGATGCTCCTTCGGAAGCGGCTCCTGCATGAACACATCGAGCGCGGCGCCGGCGATCCGCTTGCGGCGGAGCGCGTCGAGCAGCGCTGCCTCGTCGACGATCGCGCCGCGGCCGATGTTGATCAGCCGCGCCGTCGGCTTCATCTGCTCAAAGGCGGTTCCCGTGAAGAGCCCGCGGGTCTCCGGGGTGAGCGGCGCTGCAATGACAACGTAGTCGGCGTCCCCCAGAACGCCGCCGAGGTCGGCTACGGCCGTGATCCGGCCGAACTCCGGGTCGGAGCGCCCCGTCCGAGCCACAGCTTCCACCTGCATGCCCGCGGCTCGCGCCAGCGTTGCGATGGCTCGCCCGATCCCGCCAACGCCGATGACGAGCAGCCGGCGGTCATGCAGACGTTCCGTCTCCCGGTGCCGCCATTCGCGGCGGCGCTGGTCCTCCGCGGTGGTCCACACGTCCTTGGCGAACGCGAGCATCAGGCCGAGAACGTACTCGGCGATTGCCCGATCGTACACGCCCCGCGAATTGGTGAGGACGACCTTGCTCGCGATCAGCTGCGGAAAGAGCACCGCGTCCACCCCGGCGGCCGAGGAGTGGATCCAGCGTAGACGCCTGGCATGCGACCACGCCTCGCTCAGCATCTGCGCTCGAAAATCCCACAGCAGCAGAACCTCGGCGTTCTCAACGGCGCGGGCGACATGCTCGAGCGATGTTGCGTAGTGAACCCTTGCCACGTCGGCAAGAGCCTCGATCCCGGGGGGCCGCGGACCGTCCGGTGCGGTGATTACCGCCAGCACGCCGCGGCCTCCTCGCTGCTCAGACCGTCGCGGCACTCAAGAATCCCCCCCGTGGGCATCTACCCAGAATTCCGGCCCACACACAGACGCTCCTGTGCGCGCGGGCCCGATAACCATGAAAACCCTGAACAGCCTGGCGGTAACGACTTATTAGGCACGTTGAGCCTGCTGCACCAGGAGGCGGTTCAACTCGTGCACGATGTCGGGCCCGTACTTCCGGGTCAGCTTGCTCAGCGTGATCGGGTGCGGGACCGGAGCGTCCAACGCCAGGTGGCAGAAGCGCCGCCAATGCAACCTGTCCGTCACTTCCCGCACCAGCAACTCATAGCCCATCCGGTACCGATGCTTCAGGTACATCAGCCGCAGATACGTCTCGACGGGCACCGTTGGGCGGCCGATCACGGTGTGGAAGCGGCGTCGGTAGGCTCGAAAAAGCGGTCGTCCGCCAAGCAGGCATCGACGGCGCTCAACTCGGCGCTGACGGTGCGCACCTGCGGCGGCAGCAGTTGATCCCACAGCGAGTCTTGGGGGTCCCTCAGCCGCAACATCGCCAGCCTCGGGAGAAGGAGTGCGGAATCGGACCGCGAAGAAGCCGCATGGGGATTTCCTCCCCGGTGAGTCGGATCGGCGATTCGTCGTGGTTTCGTCAGTTCGATTCGCTGCATGGGTTGGGAATCCCTAGCATTTTGCACGCATCTTACCCAAGAAATCCTTATTTTACTTGGGTTTGCGGCCACGTTCTTCATGGCGAACTAAGCTAATGAGTTTGCCAACAGCGAAGTGCTCTGCGGGGTTGAGGCAAGAGGGACGATCACGATCAACTAGGGGGGCATCCATGCAGGCACACAGGGAGGTCATCCGGACCGATCGTGCACCTATTCCGAACGTTCCGATATCCCAGGCGGTAAAGTCCGGAGGTTTAGTGTACTGCTCCGGGTTCGTGCCTGAAGATCTTACGGGCAAAATCGTTGGTGGAGACATTGAAACACAAACGGATCGAGTATTCCAGAATCTACGTGCCGTGCTCGAGGCGGCCGGGAGTTCGTTGGACAAGGTCGTAAAGGTTACGGTCTTCCTGGCGGACAAGCGGGACTTTCCGGGCATGAACAAGGTGTTTGGTCGGTATTTCCCAAAAGATCCCCCCGCTCGATCAACTGTGCAAGTCGGCCTGCTGGTTGATGCAAGAGTGGAAATTGAGCTCATCGCTGCTGTGTAACAAATAGACCGTCCGTGCGAGGAAGTTCACATCGGCGCTAGGAGAAGGTGGACACAACTACTGCCTTCATTTGAGCTGGGACGGTGTGCAGGCACTTGCAAAGTGCAATGCTCTGTATCTTCGGAGCAGGCCTCTGTTTCCTTTCCGCTTCGGACCGACAATGAATTAGTGGGGAGATGAAATGGAGAACAACATCTACAAGCAACTAGGTGCGAGGCCAGTGATTAACGCGCGTGGCACCTATTCTAGCCTGGGCGGGTCAGTTCTCTCTCCACGAGTCTGGGCAGCAATGTCGGAGGCAAATCATCAATTCGCATCGATGTCCGAGCTGCTTGATTCTTCAGGCGCGGTAATTAGCAAGTTGCTCGGCGCAGAGGCAGCGCGTGTGACTCCCGGAGCGTCGGGGGCGATTGTCCAGGGAATCGCCGCTTGTATCGCCAGAGGCGATGGCGCTGCATTGGAGCGCCTTCCGGACACAACCGGATTGCCAAATGAGGTCCTGATCCAACGACGCCATCGCTATCGATATGACAGTGTGGTCCGCCTTCCTGGTGCCCGCCTTGTTGAGGTCGGAACTCAGCGCGGCACAACCATTGAGGATCTGGCTAGCGCGATCAGCTCGAGGACTGCCGCCATCTTCTTCCCAGCCCACATGGATAGGGCTGAGGGGACGTTGCCCATGGATCGGGTAATCTCATTTGCGCACGAACGTAACGTTCCGGTCTTCGTAGACGCGGCCTATCTCGTGTATCCGATCGACCGCATGAAACACCTGGCACAGTCTGCTGCTGATCTGGTCTGCTTCAGCGCCAAATATATGGGAGGGCCAAACAGCGGTGGCCTTATCTGTGGCCGCCGCGTGTGGATCGACGCCGTGGCGCGCACTGACTTTGTCGCGTTTGAAACGGGGAAGCACAGGGTCCTAGGTCGCCCATTTAAGCTGGACCGTCATACGGTCGTGGGCGTTGCCGCGGCGCTAGAGGAGTGGCTTGAAACCAACCATAAGGTCCGGCTCGAAGCCTGCGAGCGCAGAGCAAGGAGGGTCCTTGAGTATTTGACTGACGTGAGCGCTGCTGCGCCTACGCTCATGTGCTTTACGATGGACGAAACGCTCGAGCCTGAACCCGTCAACTGCCTGCACATCAAGCTCGACCCACGGGTCGCTAGACCTGCAAGCGAGGTGGAAGCGGTGCTTCGCACCGGTGATCCCAGCGTTGTCCTCCACCTTCGGGGGGATTCACTGATTGTAGACACGGAGATGGTGTCGGACGATGAGGTTGCAGCGCTAGGTACACGGCTGCGAAGTGAATTGACCCGCGTCGATTCCTAGAAAAGGTGTTCGGCCTAACCGCCACATGCGTTCGCTGAGCCTTGAGGCGTGGTCGAAGAAGCCACTGGAGGTGCACCGTGCCATATTCAGGCGGCGCGTCCGAGTTCGGAGTTCGTCCTGCGGCCATGGGCCGGCGCGGAATGGTGGTATCGGCGAATCCCCTCGCCTCGCACGCCGGGCTGCAGATGCTGGCGGCCGGAGGGAACGCCGTGGACGCCGCGATCGCCGCGGCTGTGGCGATCACGGTCGTCGAGCCGTACCACTCCAGCATCGGGGGCGTCGGTATCGCGGTCATAACGCTTCCCGGCGCCGAGACCCGCACCTTGAATTTCCTGGGCTGCAGCCCGCTCGCGGCCCGGCCGGAAGGGTTCACTGAAAAGACGCGGGACGTCGGGGTGCTGGCTCCCATGGTCCCCGGAAATGTGGCGGGGTGGGCCCGGATTCACGACGAGTATGGCAGCCTGCCGCTCGCCAAGGTGCTCGAACCGGCCATCGAGCTGGCGGAGCGAGGGAGCCCCGTCACGATCTTCGACTACGTTCAGTCGACAAAATCGATCGACCGGATCACACCATTCCCCGAATCGGTGCGGACGTACCTGAAGAACGGCCGGCCCTACAAGCCGGGGGAATCGTTCAGCCAACCGCAACTGGCCGCCAGCCTTCGGATGCTCGCCGCTGACGGGTGGATGAGCTTCTACGAGGGCCGCATCGGGCGTGCGATGAGCAAGTTCCTCGCCGACCGCGGCGGAATCATCACCGCTGACGACCTCCGGAACTACCCAGGGACCCTCAAATGGCAAACCCCGGTTTCCGCCCACTATCGGGGACACGAGTTCCGGACGCCACCGCCGCCGAGCAGCGCGGTGCAGATTCTACAAACCTTGCGCATCCTCGAGTCCTTTGACCTTAAGGCCATGGACCCGCTCGGGCCTGACTACATCGGCCTCGTGGCCGAGGCCATTCGTCTCGCCCGCATGGATGCCGCAACCCACATCGCGGATCCGCTGTTTGTGGATGTCCCGCTGGACTGGATGCTCTCGGACGGGCGCATCGCGGAGCTGAGGGGCGTCGTCTCCCGCAGGGTGAAGGCGGCGCTGGGGAAGGCCGGTCGGGGCAAGGCCGCCCGTTCCTCCGCGTCGGGTCGTGGGCGCCGCGGCGGGGCCGCCGCGGGCCGGATCAGGCGCGCCGGGACGGCGCCTGAACAGTCTACGACCCATCTCGGCGCCGCGGACGGGAGCGGACTTGCGGTCAACATCACACAGACGATCGGCGGCGGATACGGATCCGGCGTAGTGGTCGGCGACACCGGAATCGTCCTCAACAACGGACACTTCTGGTGCACGCGCATCACCGGGAATCACAAGGTCATCGCGTCCAACGAACGCCGGGCGTCCCCATCCTCTCCACTGCACACGTTTCCGGCCGACGGCCCCCCGGTCAGGCCAACGCATTCGTTTGGGATCGATTGCTTGGGCCCGGCACACGCCACCCGGAGAGGCCGGTTGGCGTTCATCATCGGGACGCCGGGATCCTACGGCATTCCTCAGACCACCGCGCAGATGATTCTCGGCCTCGTGGAGTTCGGCCGGACGATCCAGGATGCGATCGCCGCCCCCCGGTTCCGGTGGAAGGACGATATCGGCGATCCCCTGCCGCCCGCGGTGATCCTCCTGGAAGGGCGCTACCCAAACGCCGTGCGCAAGGCCCTGGCCTCGCGGGGCTACCGTCTGGAGATCCTGGAAGATTGGTCTATGGTGGTGGGGGGAGGGCAGGGGGTCCTCTTCCGGGAGGATGGGTGGATGCAGGGTGGCGGCGACCCGCGCCGCAACAGTTATGCGCTGGGCTGGTAAGGCGCGACCGGACGAGAGCACGCGGCGAGTCGGTCCTGCTTCCGATGACCTGCAGCCGCGCGACTAACTGATCGCGGGACGGTGCCACGATACGCGCAAGACCATCCAGGATGGCACAGTCGTTCGAACCTCGGGGGCCAGCCAGGCTTTTAGAATACGAAAATGCTGGCCGGAAGGTGTTTCGAAAAACAATCTCGAAACTCCGGCCCACATATCGGTTCCCTGAACGATCCCCTCATGAGGGGTACCGCATGCATGTGTTCGGATTCTCGGCAACTGTTCTCCCTGTGAGCCCCAATCGATGCCCTCATCATGGATCTCGTGTTGCCAAAAAGGTTGCGTTGTATTGGCATGGCAGGGCGGAGCGACCCGAGGGGAGGGAGTAGCATGCGACGTGTCATGACGCTAGGCATCATTGTGATGATGGTGGCGGCTGTCTTTCTCGGCTCGCAGTCGAACGGGACGCTGGCTCCCGGTTTCGCGGCGCCGGCGCAGAACTCGGTCACCATTACCCGGTTCGCCGAGTACGCGCCGTTCTTTCATCCCAACAACGCCCAGAGCAACCAGTACATCCTCTTTTATGCGCTGTTCAATCAACTGGTGAAGCTCGATCTCACGGACGAGACCCTCCTGAAGCTGGTGCCCGATCTGGCCGTGAAATGGACGATCAGTCCAGACGGCACCGTCTACACCTTTAACCTGAGGAAGGACGTCAAGTGGCACGACGGCGTCAAGTTCACGGCCGACGATGTGGTGTACACCGCGACCTACGCGGCGGAAAACCAGGGCGCGTTTATCGGCTTCAAGCCCGCCTTCTTCTCGCTGAAGGGGGCGACGGAGGCGAACGCCGCCTGCACCGTAGCGCAGACGGCCGCTAAGTGTGGGGGCACCGCCCCGCTGGAGGGCGTGAAGAAGATCGATGACTACACCGTTCAGTTCACCATCGAGAAGCCCAACGCCAA
>VBAO01000405.1 GCA_005883865.1 Candidatus Segetimicrobium genomatis | reverse complement strand
GCCTGCGCGGCATCTTCGATCACCGCGAGACCGCGCTTCCGCGCCACCTCGAGCATGGGCTGGAGATCGGCGCCGGCCCCCCGCATGTGGACGGGGATCACCGCTCGGGTGTGCGGCGTCACGGTGGCCTCGAGCGCGGCCGGGTCCATGTTGAGCGACTCGTCGATGTCGACGAACAGGGGGACGGCGCCGAGGATGACGACCGCGCTGACGGTGGCGATCCACGTATAGGTCGGCACCGCGACCTCGTCGCCCGGGCCGATCCCCGCGGCGGCCAGCGATGTGATGAGCGCGCCGGTGCCCGACGTCACCGCCAGCGCGTGCTTGGCCCCCATCGCCTCGGCAAACGCCCGTTCCAGCGCCACGGCGCGGTGGAGCGACCGGGGGCCGTAGTGGCGGAAGAGTGACTGGCTTTCGATGACCTCGAGCACCGCGGCCTTCTCCTCGGCACCGATCAGCAGCCCTCCGGGCCACCCGGGAAGGAGCGGGGTCGCCCGCACCGGCGTCCCCCCGTCGATTGCCAACCGTTCCGCGATCGCCATTGAAGTTACCTCCTCTTACCCTTTGAGCGCGCCGGCCGTGAACCCTCGGATCAGCGACGCCCTGAAGGCCAGGACAAACAGGATCACCGGGATCGTCATCACGACGCCGAGCGTGGCCAGCGCCCCCCACTGCAGTTTCTTGTACCCGGCGGTGAAGCTCATGATGGCGACGGAGCCCGTCCGCGCGTTGAAGCTCGTCACGATCAACGGGAAGAGAAACTCGTTCCAGTTGAAGATGAAGCTCAGGATGAACGCCGCGAGGAGGCCCGGTCCCGAGAGCGGCAGGATGATCCGCGCGATGATCGCCGGCAGGGACGCCCCGTCCAGGGCCGCGCTCTCCGTCAGTTCGCGGGGGATCTCGTCGAGGAACGTCCGCATGACCCAGATCGCGAGGGGGATCTCGAACCCCGTGAACAGGATGATGAGCGCGAGGCGCGTGTCGATGAGCCCCAGCGTCTTGAGCATGAGCTGGATCGGGATGAGCGTGGTGACGGGCGGAAACATGCGCGGGAGCAGGATCAGGAGAAACAGGAGCGTCTTGCCCCTGAACTCGAGAAAGCTGAACGTCAGCGCCGCGAGCCCCCCCAGGACCAGCGTGCCCACCGACCCGAGCGTGGACGTGACGAGGCTGTTCCAGATCGGCAGCCCCAGGCCGCTCGCGACGAAATCCCGGTACCGCTCGAGGGTCGGCCAGAAGAAGACCTGTGACCGCTCGATCAAGATCCGCTCTGGTTTGATTGAAAGCATCACCAGGTAGAGAAACGGCGGGAGGGTCCACGCGAGGACGAGCGCGATCCCCGCGAGGTGCCGCCACCGCGTCCGGGTCGCGCTCATCGTGAGTCTGCGGGCCTGAGCGCCCGGCCATAGCTCCGGAGGTACATCGCGTAGGCGACCGCGAGCAACGCGAGCACCACGGTGATCACCGCCGACGCGTACCCCAGCTCGTAGAACTGGAACGCCTGCTTGTACACGAACATGCTGACAAACTGCGTCGACGAGCCGGGACCACCGCCCGTCATGACGAACACCTTGTCGAGCTCCAGGAACGCGTCCATCACCCGGAGCCCGGCGGCGACCAGGATCATGCCGGCGATCTGAGGCAGGGTGATGCGCAGGAACAGCTGCGGGGCGGAGGCTCCGTCCACGCGCGCGGCCTCGTACTGCTCGTGCGGGATCACCTGCAACGCGGCGAACAGGAGGAGCGCGACCAGCGGCGCCCACTCCCACGCGTCCGCGATGAGGAGGGCGAACATCGCCGTCGCCGGGGTCGCCAGCCACTGGATGTCGGGGCCGTGCAGAACCTGGAAGAGGTAGGGGATGGGGCCGACCGTCCTGTCGAAGAGCGTCGACCAGGCCGTCCCGACCACCACCGGCGCCATGATCATCGGCAGCATGAAGAGCCCCAGGAGGAGGTTCCGGCTGGGGGGATCGGTGTCGAAGAAGAGGGCGGCCGCCAGCCCGATCACCAGCTCGGCGGCCGTGGCGATGACGGCGAACTCCACCGAAAGGGACAGCGACTCCCGCAGGCCGCTGTCGCGCAGGATCCGCCCGAAGTTCTCGAAGTGGTTCCACCGCGGCAGGGTGTCGTACACGATGTTGTACTAGTAGAGCCGGCCCCGCCCGAGGGTCGCCCATCTCATGCTCATGACGCGTTACGCCCCGGCCGCCCCGTCTGTGATCGCTCGACGCCGGCTACTTGATGTATCCGGCCCGCTTGAAGAGCTCGACCTCTTTGGCCTGAACGCCGTTCATCGCGTCCTCGACGGATTGCTGGCCCGAGAACGCCGCGGACAGCCCCTGCTCGTAGATGTCTGCCGCCTGGATCCACTCTTTGAGCGGCGGGATGAACGCCGTGTACGGTTTCCCCTTGATCATGAGGCTCATCGCGGCGAACACGTCGGTGTAGTTCCGCCTGATCTCCAGATCGTTGACCACCGACGCGCGCATGGGCACGAGCGCCGGGTATTCCTTCATGAGCGCCTTGGTGCCCTGGGTGGACAGCACCGCCGTAGCCAGTTTGAACGCCTCGGGTTTGTGCTGCGACAGCGCGTAGATCGCGAGCCCGTTCGCGTCTCCGACGTTGGCGTGGGGCCGCTCGGGCACCCCCGTGGGGAGGAGCGCGTAGCTGACCCTCCCGACGATCTGGGAGATCTTCGAGACGGGAAGGACCGACAGCATGTTATCGAGCGCGTCCATATCCATCGCGCCGCGGCCGGATGCCATGACACGGTTGGCCCCACCCCCGGTCACCGTCTCGGTCCCGGGCTGCATGTACTTGTGGAGCTCGACATAGTACCTGACCGCGGCGATGCTCTCGGGCGAGTTCGCGGTCGGCTGCATCGTCTTGGGGTTGTAGACCAGGTCCGCTCCGAAGGCGACGAGGATATGCTCGAAGCGGTGGAATTGGAATCCCCCGCGCTTGTTGGCCATGATGATGCCGTAGAAGTCCTGGTCGAGGGCCCGGCCTTGTAGCATCTCGCCCTTCTTCCGCGTGAAGAACCGCGCGATGTCCATGACCTGCTTGTAGGTCTGCGGGACGGCGAGCGGGTACCCGTACTTCGCCTGAAACGCCTGCTTTTCTCCGGCGTCATTGAACAGGTCGTTACGGTACCCGAGCATGTAGGGAGCGGCGAGCGTCGGCATGGCCCACAGCTTGCCGTTGAGCTCGAGCCCGGCGGTGGTGAGCGTGATGAAGTCGTTGGGCTGAACCGCGTTCGTGGCCTCGGGGGTGTTCATGAAATCATTGATCGGCAGGATGGCTTTGGCGGCGGACAGCCCCGGGATCCATGTATTATAGATGTAGACGTAATCCCAGGTCCGTACCCCGGACTTGGAGTCGATCAACGCCTTCTGAAAGACGTCGTCCCACGGGAGATACTCCGGCTTGACCTCAATGCCCATGCCCTTTCCGATCTCGTTCGCGACCTTGACGAATGCGACCCACTCGTCGAAGTCCGGCCCGAGGAACGTCAAGGTCGTCATTCCCGCAGCGCGCGATGCCTGGGGAGTGGATCCCAACGCCAACGGGAGCAGGAGGAGCAGGGCGATCACTCCCACGGCCACCCGGTATCCCGGCTGACGCAACATGTCATGCCTCCTTTCAGGCTACCGCCCTGGGCGAGCGGCTAATACCAACGGCGCCTAGCGACCCGCGCGGGCTCGTGAGACCCCACGACCCCGATCACCGTCTCCCCCCTTCCCCCATCCGCCGTGCTCGGTGCGTCGAGCCCTCGTCCGGGGCGGATACTGTAAACGTTTTCGTGACGTTCGACGCCTGCGCGGACGGCCCCTTTTACATAGGGGACACAGTGCCGGCGGGGGCAAGAGGAAGCGGTGGAGTGGCGACGGCCGGACGGCGCAGCGGCTTGCCGGCGAGGCTTTCCGGTGGCGGAGGGAGGGAGATTCGAACTCCCGAGGGGTCTCCCCCTAGCGGTTTTCAAGACCGCCGCAATCGCCCGCTCTGCCATCCCTCCGCTGCTTATCTTAGCGCCGACGACACGGTGACAGCAAGTGGCCGTGCGAGGGCTGTTCGCTATGCTGCCGCGCGATCCTCTCGGCCTTCATGCGCCTTCTTCACAAGCCTGATGATCGGTCTGCCCGGCTGAATCGAGCCATGCTTCGCGCAAAGCGCCTGCGCCTTCCGATCTGCCAACGCCTTGGATGCCGTCCGAGCAACGATCGTGCCCGGAGGTGTCGTTCCCCAGGCGGCGCGGCCATTTTTGTTCCAGGAATGCTCGTCATTCCACGCACCCTCGGGAACGGAGGTAAACCGTGCCGCGACCCGCGGACAAACGAGGCCAACTTTCTG
>VBAO01000404.1 GCA_005883865.1 Candidatus Segetimicrobium genomatis | reverse complement strand
CATCTTCGTGACCCTCCTTCGTTCCCCGCCGCCGCACCGGGGGCGGTGTGCCGGGCCCGCACGCCGGGCCCACGAACGGTCATTATAGCACACCGCCGCGCCGGGTCACCCCCGGCGCACCGATTCGCCGGCGGGGACGCGCGCCACGTCGATCGCCGCATCCTGAAGGAGCTGCTCGGCCACCGGATCGGGGTACGGCGACGCGTACACGATGCGGGAGATCCCGGCGTTGACGATCATCTTCGCGCAGGTGAGACACGGCTGGTGCGTGCAGTAGATCACCGCGCCGGCGATCCCCACGCCATGGTACGCCGCCTGGACGATCGCGTTTTGCTCGGCGTGGAGGCACAAGCAGGTATCGAGACCCGACCCGGCGGGCGCGTCCGACCGGCACCGCGCGCACCCTCCGTCCCCGCAGTTCGGCAGGCCGCGCGGGGTATCATTGTACCCGGTGCTGAGGACCATCCGGTCCTTGACGATGACGGCTCCGACGTGCCGGCGCAGGCAGGTCGACCGCGTCGCCGCGAGTTCCGCCAGGCTCATGAAGTACTCGTCCCACGTCGGTCGAGCCATGCGCTCCTCGGGAATCGCCTACCGGGTCCCGTACAACCGGTCCCCGGCGTCGCCCAACCCGGGGAGGATATACCCGTGGTCGTCCAACCGCTCGTCCACCGCCGCGGTGTAGATGTCGACGTCGGGGTGGCCTTCCTGGACGCGCCGGACGCCTTCGGGGGCGGCGATGAGGACCATCAGCCGGACGACCCGGGCCCCCCGCGCCTTCAGCAGACCGATCGCTTCGACGGCCGATCCCCCGGTCGCCAGCATCGGGTCCACGACCAGCGCCTGCCGGTCGGCGATGTCGGACGGCAACTTGCAGTAATAGGTGTGCGGCTCCAACGGGGCCGGGTCGCGGTAGATCCCGATGTGTCCCGCCCGCGCGGTCGGGATCAGCCTGAGGAGCCCCGCCTCCATCGGGAGGCCGGCCCGGAGAATTGGAACGACCGCGATCTCCCGGCCGGCGATCGTCGCCCCGCGCGCCGGGGCGAGCGGGGTGGAGACCTCGACCGTGCGGATGGGGAGGTCGCCGGTGGCCTCGAACGCCATCAACATCGCGACCTCCTCGACCAGTTCTCGGAACTCCTTGTGGCCCGTGCGCCGGTCCCTCAAGATCGTGAGTTTGTGCTGGATCAGGGGATGGTCGAAGACCCGGACCTGGCCCACCTACCCGGCCACCTCGACCGGCTCGGGATAGACCGGGAACGACGCGCACAACTCCCTGACCTGCCGCCGGATGCGCTCCGCCGTCGCGGCGTCCTCCGGAGCGAGGAGGATCTCGTCGATCCAGCCGGCGATCTTCCGCATTTCGCCGGGACCCATCCCCCGGGTGGTCATCGCCGGCGTCCCGATCCGGATCCCGCTGGTCGTCATGGGCTTCTCGGGGTCGAACGGGATCATGTTCTTGTTGACGATGATGTGGGCGCCATCGAGCGCCTTCTCGGCCTTCCGCCCGGTGAGCGCCCGCGTCCGCACATCAAGGAGCAGGAGGTGGTTGTCCGTGCCGCCGGACACGACGTGGTACCCCCGGCGGAGGAACTCCTCCGCCATCGCCCTGGCGTTCTCGACGATGCCGGCGGCATAGGTCCGGAACGCCGGTGTCGAGGCCTCGCGAAAGCACACCGCCTTGGCGGCGATGCAGTGCTCGAGCGGTCCGCCCTGGATGCCCGGGAAGACCGCCTTGTCGATCTGAGGGGCGTGCCGGGCCTTGCACAGGATCAACCCGCCGCGCGGTCCCCTGAGCGTCTTGTGGGTCGTGGATGTGACGACGTCGGCGTACGGGACCGGATCCGGATGGGCCTTGCCCGCGACTAGGCCCGCGAAGTGCGCCATGTCCACCATCATGATCGCCCCGACCTCGTCGCAGATCGCCCTGATTCGGGGGAAATCGAAGGTGCGGGAGTACGCCGTGGCCCCCGAGACCACGATCCGCGGGCGATGCTCGCGGGCCAGGCGGGCCAGGACGTCGTAATCGATCCGCTCGGTTCGCTCATCGACCCCGTAGGGGACCACGCGGTAGAGTTGTCCCGAGAAGTTCACCGGGCTCCCGTGGGTCAGATGCCCTCCGTGCGCCA
>VBAO01000403.1 GCA_005883865.1 Candidatus Segetimicrobium genomatis | reverse complement strand
TCAGGCCATCCTCGAGGCGATTGGCGCGGCGTGCCGGACGGAGACGGTGCTCGAAGCGCTGGGGACGTTCGAGATGGCGATCCACCGGATCGGGCCGACGATGTGAGCGCGATGGACGAGGTGCTGCTCTACCGGCGGCCCGGCGCGCGAGGGTGGGGGACCCGCAACCATGTTCTGGTCCTACCGCTCGTGGCCTCGGCTTCCGGGGTCGCGCGCGCGCTGGCGCGCGGGACCGGCGCCACGTGGGTCGAGCACGACTACGAGCCCACCCCCGATGACCTGCCCCAGAACCGGGAGCGGATCCTCCGGACGCTCGTGGGGTTCGCGACCAACCCCACCAAGCGGGGCGCGCTGCTCGATCCGATGCGCGCGGCCGGCCAGCGCGCCGATCTCGTGGCCGTCGCGGAGGCCGGGGGACTTCGCGGCGCGTTGGAGCAGGGCCGCGCGCGGCTCACCCCGCTGCTCGCCCACGCGGCCGCATCCCACCGCGAACGCGCGCCGGCCGGGGCGTTGACGCTCGGGACCGAATGCGGCGGGTCCGATGCCCTCTCGGGAATCACCGCGAACCCGGCCCTGGGCGTTGCGAGCGATCTCCTCGGGGACGCCGGCGGCACGGTGATCCTCGCCGAGACGACCGAGCTCATCGGCGCGGAGCACCTCCTGGCCAGGCGCGCCGTGACCCCCGCGGTCGCCGGGGACATCTACCGGATCATCCACCGCTACGAGGCCGTCGTCCGCGCCCACGGCGAGGATATCCGGGGCGCCAACCCGGCGACGGGCAACATCGAGGGCGGCCTCACGACGATCGAGGAGAAGTCGCTCGGCGCGGCCAAGAAGGGCGGCACGCGGACGATCCGGGAGGTCGTGGAGTACGCCGTTCGCCCCGCGGCGCGCGGGCTGGTCATCATGGACACGCCCGGCAACGACATCGAGCAGATGGTGGGGATGGTGGCCGGCGGGGCGCAGGTGGCCGCCTTCACGACCGGCCGGGGGACGCCCACCGGGTGCCCGATCGTCCCGGTGATCAAGATCGCGACGAACTCCCACACGGCGACCCGCATGCAGGACAACATCGACCTCAACGCCGGCCTGATCCTCGAGGGGCTCGAGACCCTCGAGACCATGGGCCGCCGCATCTACGAGGCAGTCCTGGCGGTCGCCCAGGGGGAGCTCACCAAAGCGGAGCGTCTCGGCCACCGCGAGTTCTCGATCAGCCGCTACCCGTTCGCGGTCCTGGACGCGGCGGCCGCCTCTCGATAGCGCCCCACCCATGCAGGGCAGGCAGGCAAAGGAGGATCCTCCGATGACTCGAAACGGGAACGTCTCGGTCTCGCGCGACATCCCGGTGCGGATGCGCGACGGCGCCACCCTGTTTGCGGACGTGTATGCTCCGGAGAGCCCCGGGCCCTTTCCGGTGCTGCTCATGCGGACCCCGTACGGTAAGACCCAGGCGCAGGACTCCATTCACACGCACCCGCTGTGGTACGCCCGGCGCGGGTACATCGTTGCGGTCCAGGACGTCCGCGGCCGGTGGAGCAGCGAGGGGGAGTGGTACCCGTTCGCGCACGAGGCCGAGGACGGCTACGACACGGTCGAGTGGGCCGCGGGGCTCCCGAAGTCGAACGGGCGGGTGGGCATGTACGGGATCTCCTACGTCGGCGCGACCCAGTTGCTCGCGGCGGTCGCCGCCCCGCCTCACCTGGCGTGCCTCGTGCCCGGGACGACGTCCTCCGAATACTACGACGGCTGGACGTACCGGGCGGGCGCCCTCCACCTGGCGTTCACCGAGTCCTGGGCGGTGATGCTGGCCCAGGACACCGCGCGCCGGCGGGAACTCCGCCAGCTCGAAGCGCAGCTCTTCGCGTCCTTCAGCGCGGCCGGGCTCGAGTTTGGGACCCTGCCCCTCAAGCGGTACGAGCTGCTCCGGAGGGAGGGCATCGCGCCCTGGTTCTTCGACTGGCTGGCGCATCCCACGCGCGACGAGTACTGGGAGCGGTGGAGCATCGAGCGCCGCCACGCGAACGTCCGCGTTCCCGCGCTGCACATCGCCGGGTGGTACGACATCTTTCTCGACGGGAGCATCCGGAACTACCAGGGATTGCGCGAGCGGGCCGCCGACGACCGCGCGCGCACCGGACAGCGGATCGTGATCGGCCCCTGGCACCACGTCCCCTGGGCGCCGATCGTCTCCGGGTGGGACTTCGGCGCCGAGGCGCGGAGCGGGATCAACGACTGGCAGGTGCGCTGGTTCGACTACTGGCTCCGGGGTGTCGAGAACGGCGTCCCCGACGATCCGCCCGTGCGCATCTTCGTCATGGGCGAGAACCGGTG
>VBAO01000393.1 GCA_005883865.1 Candidatus Segetimicrobium genomatis | reverse complement strand
TGGTCGTCGGGCTCGCCGCGATGGTTCCCCCACCGGCGACGGCGCAGCAGACGAACGTCCTCGTCCGGGTGGTGATCTCCGGCGAGGTGCTCCCCCTGCAACTGGCCAAGGTCGGCCAGGCGGTGAGGCAGGGGGATCCGCTGGTGTTCCTGCGGGGAACCAGTTCGGGCGCGGCGGTGCCTGGCGCGGTCGCCTCAGTCGACGGCCAGGTCGTGCAGGTGATGGTCCGGCCAGGAGACCGCGTCAACATCGGGGATGTTGTGGCCGTGATCCAGCCGAAGTGAGATCGAGCGCACCGGGATCTCGAGGGGGACTCGTCCCCCTCGACCTTTTTCTTTTTATGGACGGACGTTGCCGGTAACACGCGTGCCGGGAGGTCATCACGTGCGGAGGGGATGGGGAGGACTGGCGGTCCTCGCGATGGTGCTCGGGGGCTGGCCGTCCGTTGGGCGTGCCGCCCCCACGGCCGGCGCGCCGATTCTGCCCCTGGCCCAGGTCAGGTCCGGAATGACCGGGTACGGGTTGACCGTCCTCCAGGGAACGCGGATCGAGCGGTTTGGCATCCAGATCCTCGGGTTCCTCAAGGGCGGACCTGGAAGCGATCTCATCCTGTTCCGCGCGACCGGACCGGTGATCCAGGAGGCCGGCGGCACGGCGGCGGGCATGAGCGGGAGCCCGATCTACGTGGACGGCCGGGTCGTCGGCGGGTTGAGCTACGGGTATCACTTCGCGGGGAAGGACGCCGACCTCAGCCTCGCCACGCCGATCGAGGAGATGTTGAAGTTGCTGGCGGCCCCGGCGTCCGGCGAGGGCGCCGACCCCAAGGGCGACCTCCCCCGGGTGTTTGACGCCGCCGCGCCCATCGCGACGTCCGCCGGGCCCATCGCCCGCGTCGTCGTGATGAGGTCCGCCCCCGACGCCGCCGCGTACAACGCCCACCCGCTTCCCCAATCGATCGCGGTGGCCCCGACCGCGGTCTCGGTGTTCACGGGGGGAGTGTCTCCCACGGCGCTCGCGCTGCTCGCCCACCGCCTCGGGCGCTACAACGTGGTCCCGATGCAGGGATATGGAGGGACCCGCGAGTTCACGCCGCCCGCGGTCGAGCCGGGCAGTTCGGTCGGCATCGAACTGTCGCGCGGCGACATCGAGATCGGCGCGATCGGGACCGTGACCTACCGGCGCGGGAACCAGATCCTCGCCTTTGGCCACCCCCTCCTCAACGCGGGGCGGGCCGCCATCCCGCTTTCGGCGGCCTGGATCGATACGGTCGTGCGGTCGCTGGACTTTCCATTTAAAGAGGGGAGCGTCGGGCCGCTTGTCGGGTCCACGACCCAAGACCGGAGCACGGGGGTGGCGGGGGAAGTGGGCCGGTTCCCCCGCATGTTCTCGGTCCGCGTGCGGGTCCGGGACGGAGCGGGGCCGATGCGCGAGACCGATGCCCAGGTCGTGCGCCGGGACGACCTGGCCGAGTCCCTCGTCCCGACCGTGGTGTTGAGCGCCGTCCAACGCTCCCTGGACCGCGTCTCCAACGGTTCTGCACGGGTGCGCATCGGACTGCGCTCCCGGGGGATCGCGCACGAGATCGTCCGCGAGGATCTGGCGTTCGACGCCTCAGATATCGCGACCGCGTCGGTGCTGGACATTCCGAGCGCCACCCAGTTGTTGTTTGGGAACTTCTTCAAAGCCCTCGACCCGATCGACATGACCGTCGACATCACCGTGCAGACCCGCCCGAACACCGCGTTGCTCGTCGCCGCCGATCCCGCGCAGCGGACCATGCGCCCCGGTCAGCGGGTGCGCGTGGAGATCGGGCTCGTCCCCTACGGCGGCGCGGATCCGGTCACCCGCACGGCGGAGTTCACCGTCCCGCCCGACTTTCCCAAGGGACCGGCCTTCCTCCTCGTGGGAAGCGCGGGCGGCCTCAACGACCCGGCGCAGATCCCCACCGGCCAGAAGTTCCAGCTCCTCGTCGATCTGCAGCGGATCCCCCAGGGGAATGCAGCCTCCCTGGAGGATGTGGTGGACCAGTTTGAACACCTCGGGAAGAACACCGAGGT
>VBAO01000392.1:6886-7186 GCA_005883865.1 Candidatus Segetimicrobium genomatis | reverse complement strand
CCAACGAACGGGAGGCGCGGTTCTCCCTGGCCGACCAGGACACCGGCGTGCGGCCGCTGGCCGCGCAGATCCACGGAGCGGCGGAGTGCAAGGTGCTGATCTTGAAGCTCGGCGATCGGGGGGTGCTCACCTGCCGGTCGAGGGACTACGTGGACTACCGTTCGTACTTTGTCATCGACAGCTTCGCCGAGAAGGTGGTCGACTCGGTGGGCGCGGGCGATGCGCTGCTCGCCTACGCGACGCTGGCGATGGTCACCGATGGCTCCGACGTGGTGGCCTCTATTCTCGGCACCTTCGCGG
>VBAO01000392.1:0-6757 GCA_005883865.1 Candidatus Segetimicrobium genomatis | reverse complement strand
GCAAGCGCCTGGCCGTCGCCGGGGCGGACGTGGTCGCCACCGCGGACCCGGTTGATCGGAGCGCGCAGTACTCCGCGGTGGAGGAGGTGTCGCTGGACACCTACGAAGCGGCCCTCGTCTGCACGCCCAACGACGTCAAGGTGGACATCCTCGACTACCTGCTGACCCACGGGAAGCACGTCCTGGTGGAAAAGCCGCTGCTCGCCTCCTCCGAGGCGACGCTCGAGCGGCTCTCCGCCCGCGCCGCCAAGTCGGGGGTCGTCTGCTACACGGCCTACAACCACCGATTCGAGCCGCATTTCATCCGGATGAAACAGACCATCGAGTCGGGCATCCTCGGGCAGATCTACCTCTGCCGCATGTTTTACGGCAACGGCACGGCGCGCGACGTTCGCGACTCTCCCTGGCGCGACCGGGGCGCCGGAGTCCTCGCGGACCTCGGATCGCATCTCCTCGACACCGCGCTCTTCTGGTTCGGCTCGCTCCCTCGGCCATTTGCGGTCTGGTCCGCCAACCGCTTCGAGAACCGGGCGTTCGACCACATCGCCTTCGGATCGGCGGGCGCGCCGGTGCTTGAACTGGAGGCCACGCTGCTGTGCTGGCGGAACCACTTCACCGCCGACGTCTACGGGGAGAAGGGCAGCGCCCACATCAGCTCGTTGTGCAAATGGGGCCGCGCGGTGTTCACGCGGCGCCGGCGGGTGCTCCCGAGTGGACGCCCCCCCGAGGAATCGGTGGCGCTCGTCCAGCCCGACCCGACGTGGTCGCTCGAGTACCAGCACTTCAAGGCGCTCTGCCGGAACGGCGACGGCGGGAACATTGCCAACGACATCACGCTCCACCGCGTCCTCACCGCGCTCTCCCACGCGGCCCTGGATGGAGCGAGGTCGTGAGCCGCCCCGTCGTCGGGTTCGCCGGGCTCACGCACCTCGGACTGGTCTCCGCGGCCGTCACCGCGTCGAAGGGCTTCCGCGCCGTCGCGTTCGACCCCGATGGCGCCCGGGTGAAGGAGAGCGCGGCCGGCCGCCTCCCCGTGGTGGAGCCGGGGCTGGGGGAGCTCCTGCGCGCCGCCCGGTCGCAGGTGGTCTTCACCGAGCGCGCTGCCGACGGACGGCGGCGGCAATAGCGACCTTCGCGGACTCTCCTCTCTCGTCGGTGAGGTCATTCCGGCCCTCGGCAAATCCGCGGTGCTGGTCGTATTGTCCCAGGTGCCCCCCGGATTCACGCGAAGCGTCCGCTTCCCGCCGGAACGATTGTTCTGTCAGGTTGAGACGCTCATCACCGGCCAGGCGATCGAGCGCGCCACGCAGCCCGAGCGTTTCATCGTCGGCTGCGCGGATCCCACCGCACCCCTGCCCGGGCCGTACGCGGCGGTGCTCGGCGCATTTCGGTGCCCGATCTTCCCGATGCGGTACGAGAGCGCCGAGCTCGCCAAGATCGCGATCAACTGCTGCCTCGCGGCGACCGTGACCGTGGCCAACACGCTGGCCGAATTGAGCGAGCGCGTCGAGGCCGACTGGGGCGAGATCGTGCCCGCGCTCCGGCTCGATCGGCGCATCGGGCAGCACGCGTATCTCGCCGCCGGCCTGGGACTGGCGGGCGGAAATCTTGAGCGGGATCTGGCGACCGTGGTCCGCCTCTCGGCGGCGGCCGGGAGCGACGCGGGGGTCATCCGGGCGTGCGTGGACAACAGCCGGTACCGCCGCGACTGGGCGCTCCGCACGCTGCACGCCGAGGTGCTGGGGGCGCCTACAAGGAGAACACGGGCTCGACCAGAAATTCGCCGTCGCTGGCCCTGATCGAGCACCTGAAGGCGTGGCGCCTCAGAGTGTACGACCCGGTCGTGCCGGCCGCCGAGGCCGGCCATCCGGCGGCCGTCGCGGCCGCCTCGGCGCTCGACGCCGCGCGGGGCGTCGACGCCCTCACGATCATGACGCCCTGGCCGGAATTCCGTGAGCTGGCGCCTCGGGACCTGGCCTCCGCGATGGCCGGACAGGCCGTCGTGGATCCCTACCGAGTACTCGACGCCGTCGAGGTCACAGCCGCGGGGCTCGACCACTTCACCCTCGGGGCGCCGCCCCGGCGCGCGAAGCGAGCGCGCTCCTGATGCTCGCGCACCTGCGGCAGATCCCGGCGATGCCGGAACGCGTCGTCGTGCTCGGCGCGGGGGGGTTCGTGGGCCGCAGCGTGGTTCGCCGGCTGGCCGCCGACGGCGTGGGGTGCCTCCCGCTGACCCGCGGGGAGATCGACCTCCTCGCCCAGGAAGCCCCCCGAAAGCTCCCGACGCTCCTCCGCCCGCGCGACGGGGTGGTCGTGATCTCGGCGATCGTGCCGGCGCGGACGCCCGCCATGCTGGCGCAGAACGTGCGGATGGTCGAGGTGGTGGGCGAGGCGCTGGCGGCGGTCCCGGTCGGGCACGTGGTGTCCCGGTGACCGAAACGTCGTGCTGCCAGCCCTCGACGCTGCACGGCATGATGCACGCCGCCCGCGAGCTCGTCTTGCAAATGTCGGTGCGCGCTCCGCTCGCCGTGCTTCGACCCTCCCTACTGTACGGGCCCGGCGACCCCCACAACGGGTATGGCCCCAACCGGTTCCGGCGTCTTGCCGCGAGCGGCGAACCCATCGTCCTCTTCGGCGAGGGCGAGGAGATGCGGGATCACGTGTTCATCGATGACGCCGCGGCGATCGTTTCGCTGACGCTTGCACACCAGAGCCGGGGCGTGCTCAACGTCGCCACCGGCACGTCGGTGCCGTTCCGGAAGGTCGCCGAGATGGTGGTGCGCCACGCTCCGGCGCCGGTGGAGGTCCGAGCGGCCCCGCGCCGGAACCCGATCGTCCACCGGCACTTCGACATCACCGCCTGCCTCAAGGCCTTCCCGACGTTTCGGTACACTCCGCTCGAGGAGGGCCTCCGTCGGGCGAGCCTGGAGGCGTGAGCCCCGTGCGCGAGGTGAACCTCCTTGCCAGGCTGCCGGCCACCAGGCGGAACGTGCGCGCCCGGGCCGGGGCGAAGACGTCCGAGATCGTCGCCCTCGCGCGCGAGTACGGCGAAGCCTACTTCGACGGCCCGCGCGAGTACGGGTACGGCGGCTACCGGTATGACGGCCGCTGGATCCCGGTGGCGGAGGACATCGTCCGCCACTTCGGCCTCGGGCCCGGTGACCGGCTGCTCGACGTGGGCTGCGCCAAGGGCTTCCTGGTCAAGGATCTGATGCAGGTGTGCCCCGGGCTCGAGGCGTTCGGGGTGGACATCTCCGAGTACGCGCTGACGCATTGCGAGCCGGAGGTGGTGGGCCGCCTCCATCTCGGCAGCGCCGTCGCGTTGCCGTTTCCCGCCCGCAGTTTCCAGGCCGTCATTTCCATCAACACGATCCACAACCTGGAGCGACAGGACGCCATTCGTGCCGTGCGGGAGATCGAGCGCCTCGCGCCTGGCCGGGGCTTCATCCAGGTGGACTCCTACCGGACGCCGGAGCAGCGGGAGGTGTTCTTGCAGTGGGTGCTCACGGCCAGGTTTCACGATTACCCGCCGGGGTGGCTCGAGCTGTTTGCGGAGGCGGGCTACACGGGCTATTATTACTGGACGGTTGTAGAATGAGGGTAGACCGATGAAGACGTCCGTGATCCCGTTCGATGTGGCGGCGGCCCGGCGCCGGTGTCTGGCCTACCGCCGGCGGATCCTCGACATTTCGCAGCAGGTCGGGGCGCTGCACGTGGCGCCGGCGTTCTCGTGCCTGGAGATGGTCGACGCGATCTACCACGGGCTGATGCGGCACCGGCCCGGGGCTCCCGGAGGGTTCGCCGACATCTTCCTGATGTCGAAGGGCCACGGGTGCCTGGCGCAGTACGTGATCCTCGAGGAGTTGGGCGTGCTCTCGAGGACCGACCTCGACCGGTACTGTACGGCGCTCGGGCGGCTGGGGGCGCACCCGGATTACGGGGTGCCGGGCATCGCGGCGTCGACGGGCTCGCTGGGGCACGGGCTGGGGATCGCGGCAGGCATGGCGTATGCCGGACAGCTCGCCCGGGATGACTCGGTGGTCCTTTCTCGACCTCAACGACCTGACGGGCCTCGACCGGATGAGCGAAGTGCATCCGGCGATCTATCCGGTGCCGGAGAAGGTGCGGGCGTTCGGGTGGGATGCGGTGGGCGTGAACGGGCATGATGCGGCGGCGCTGCACGGGGCGGTGGCGGGGCGGCCCGGCGGCAGGCCGTTCATGGTGGTGGGGAAGACGGTAAAGGGGCGGGGGGTGTCCTTCATGGAGCACGTGCCGATCTGGCACTATCGCTCCCCGAGCAAAGAAGAGTATGCCAAGGCGCTGGCGGAGCTGGCCGAGGTCTCCTCGTGAGGAACACGTTCGCGAACACGATCTACGAGGCCGGCCGGCGCGACGACCGCGTCGTCGTCGTCGTGGCCGATATCTCCCCGGCCGGATCCATGCAGAAATTCCGCGAGGAGTTCCCCCAGCGGTTCATCAACGTGGGCCTCTCCGAGCAGGCCATGATCGGGCTGTGCGCCGGGATGGCGCTCAGGGGGCTCCGGCCATTCGCGTACACGATCGCCACGTTCGCCCTGTTCCGGCCGTTCGAGTTCGTGCGGGACGACCTCTGCTACCAGAATCTTCCGGTGACGGTGGTGGGCATCGGGGGCGGCGTGACCTACTCGACGCTCGGGGGAACGCATCACGCGCAGGAGGACATCGCCGTCGCCTGCGCCATTCCCAACATGGCCGTGATCGCTCCGTGCGACCCGCGGGAGACGCGCGAGGCCGCGCTGTGGTGCACCGCCCAGGAGCGCGGGCCCGTGTACCTCCGGCTCGGCAAGGCCGGGGAACCGGATATGACCTCCGCGGCCGTGGATCCCTTCGTCTTCGGCAAACTGCGGTACCTTCGTCGCGGCACCGACGTGTGCGTCCTCTCCTACGGGCCGATTCTCAAGCTGGCGGCCGACCTGGCGGCCCGGTTGGAGGCCCAGGGCGAGAGCGTCTCCCTCGTGTCCGCGCATACGCTCAAGCCCCTGGACGTCGAGGGCGTGCGCCTGGCGCTCCACGGGCACCGGCGGGTGATCGTCGTCGAGGAGACCGCGCCCCACGGGGGACTCGGCCCGCGCGTGAAGGAGATCGCCTGGGACACCAAGGCGCCGTGCCGGATCGACGCCTTCGCCCTGCAGGACGCCTTCATCCACCTCTACGGCTCGCACGCCGAGCTCCTGGCGGCGCACGGACTCGACCCGGCGACGATGAGCGCTCAGGTGGGGCGCGAGGGATGAGCGCCGGCCGGGGCGGGAGCCAGGTGGGGGTTCCGGCGCTGGCCATCCACGGGGGAGAGCCGGTTCGGAAAGGGCCGATGCCTCCGCGCTTCGCGCTCGGCGAGGCCGAGGTCAAGATGATCGAAGAGGTCATCACCTTCTATCGCGGCCAGTTGCTCGATCCCGGGTATCAGGGCTCGTTCGAAAAGATGTACACGGACGCCTTCGTGGCCATGATGGGCGGAGGGTACGCGGACGCGGTCGCGACCGGCACCTCCGCCCTCTTCGTGGCCCTGGCGGCGCTGGAGCTGCCGGAGGGGAGCGAGGTGCTCGTCTCGCCCATCACCGACCCGGGGGCGATCAGCGCGATCATCCTCAACCGTCTGCGCCCCCGGCTCGCGGACAGCACGCCGGGCAGCTACAACATCGGGGCGGCGCAGTTCAGAGAGCGCATCACCCCCCAGACCCGCGCCGCCGTGATCGTCCACTCCCTGGGCCAGGCGTGTGAAATCGAGCAGATCGTCGCCGCCGCGAGGGAGCGGGACATCCGGGTGGTCGAGGACTGCAGCCAGGCCCACGCGGCGACCGTGGCGGGCCGCCCGGTCGGCACATTCGGCGACATCGCGGCCTTCTCGACGATGTACCGCAAGGCGCACATTACCGGCCCCTCGGGCGGGGTCGTCTACTCGCGCGACCTCGAGCTGTTCCGGCGCGCGCTGGCCTACGCCGACCGGGGGAAGCCGCGGTGGCGCCCGGACTTCGATGATCGCAACCCGGGGACGTTCCTCTTCCCCGCGCTCAACCACCACAGCGACGAGATCTCGTGCGCGATCGGCCTGGCATCGCTCCGGCGCATCAACGACACGATCGTGCGGCGGCTGGCGTTCGTGGCAGACCTGTCTGGACGGCTCAGCGAGGAGGCCGGGATCTGCCGGCCGTACGGCTACTCGCCGGGCGACTCGCCCTTCGTCTATCCGATCCTGGTCGACGTGGAGCGGATCGCCTGCCCGAAGGTCGAGTTCGCCCTCGCCGTGCAGCAGGAAGGCATCGGGCTCAATCCGCACTACCAGTACGTGGTGGCGGACTGGCCGTGGGTGAAGCGCTACCTGGCGGACGGCGGCGACACCCCCAACGCCCGCGCGGTCCGTGACCGGTCGTTCATGCTCTATCTCAACGAAAACTACGGCGAGCGCGAGGCGATGGACGTGACGGCGGCGATCGTGAAAGTCGAACAGTATTACGGCCGGTGAGCGACCTCCGCCCGTTTCACTTCAACGTCGTGTTCTGGGGCGACCGATTCCGCGACTACCTGACCGATTTCTGCCTGCCGAGCCTCCTCTCTCCGAACAACATCCCCCGCCTCAGCGGCGGGCGCCGGAACCGGTTCGTCTTTTGCACCACGGCCGACGACCGGGCCGCCCTCACGCGGACGCCGATCTTTGCGCTGCTCGACCGGTACATCGAGCCGCATTTCATCGAGATCCCCCCGGCCCCCCCGGGGCTTTCAG
>VBAO01000343.1 GCA_005883865.1 Candidatus Segetimicrobium genomatis | reverse complement strand
GGCCGTCGGCCAGGGGCTGGGGCGGTCCCTGCTGGGCTCGATCTGCGAGCCGCTCCACCTGAGCGAGTGCGCCGTCGCCTACAGTCACGAGAGCCCCGTCACGCTCCGCATGGGGGGGTTCCTTCTCCAGAACGTCTACCTCAGGGTGTCGCAGGTGTGGACGGGGACGACGCCGCCGACGACGAGCCTCACCCTCGGCACATTCCCCCGGCAGGTCCCCCTCGGGCAGTCCTACGCCGTCGCCGGGTTGGAGTACTATCTGAGCCCCAACGTCCTGGCCACGTTCAAGGTGGACACGTTGGGCGGGAACGGGCTATTTCTGCTGAACCAGTTTCCGTTCTGATCAGGACGAGGAGAACGCCGCCCCGACGCGGTGGATATTGTTTCATGGTGGACCGCACGGTGATTGCCGACTATCTGCGCGAGTTGCGCAAGCTCCCTCTGCTGACCCCGGGGGAGGAAGCGCGGTTGTGGCGGAGGTACAAGGGGCAAGGCGACGCGCGGAGCCGCGCACGCCTCATCGAGTCGTACCAGCCGCTCGTCTTCAAGCTGGCGATGCGCCTGCGCCTCCGCAGGGAGATCGTCATGGACATGATCCAGGAGGGTACCGTCGGCCTCATCGAAGCCGTGGAGCGCTACGACCCCGGCCGGGGCGTGCGGTTCAGCACGTTTGCCGCGTACCGGATCCGGGGTCGCATCCTCAACGCGCTCGACCGCGAGCGGGCGCTGCCGGTGGTCGAGGGCCCGGAGGGGGAGCTTGTGCAGGACCTCGGCGCCGCGGATCGCCTGGCGCGCGTGGAGGATGCCTTGGTGATCGAGCAGATCGCGACCGCGATCGGGCGCCTCCCAGAGCGCGAGCAACGCATCCTGCGCGCGATGATCTCGAGGGAGGAGGAGCCGAGGCGCATCGCCGGCGAACTCCGCATCAGTCTCTCGCATCTCTACCGCCTTCAGAAGCAGGCGGTGCAGCGGCTCCAGGCGCATCTGGTGCCGGCTGCGCCTGGAGCGCGGGCGCAGGGGTGATCGGCGCGTGATTCCCGAGGGGATGCTCGCCCACATCCGTCACGCCGAACGATGGCTCAGCCGGGCTCGGTTGGACTGCGGGCGGGGGGAGGCGCGGCAGGCGGTGCTGCGGCTGCTCCTGGCCGAAGCCGAGATACGGCGGGCCCGGGAGTCGGGAGTAGCAGAGGACGGGTGCCCGTCCGCCCGGCCCGGGCGATCCTCGTGGACGATCCTTGGGGCCGTCGCGGCAGCCGGGGTGGTCCTCATCGCATACGCGCTGGCCGGACCGTTCGCCACGAGCCGGACCGCAGCGGTCCCCGGGGTGGCCCCGGCGGCCGAGCCTGCCCCCCTTCATGGGGGGAGACCCAGCAGCATCGTCCGGTTCGAGAGCGGCCGGGTCCTGCCCCTCGTAGGGTTTCCCGCCGGGGCGCGGCCAGAAAGGAGCACGCTTCCCGGGTTCGTGTGGAGTTCGGACGACCCGCTCCTCAGCGGCGATGGCAACCCTGAACTTGTCACATTCCGTTAGCTCCTGATCCAGCAATCAGAGGGGGGAAGATGACCAACCCTTGGGCGAGGAGGGTTTGCGTGGCCGCCTGCGGTCTCGCGTGGTCGCTCCTGCTCGTCGCCGCGACCGTCGCGGGGCTGTGGGCCGGGCCGTCTCCACCGGCAAGGCCGCAGGCGGCGCAGCCCGCGCCCCCGCTGGCGCAGCCCACGCCGCCACCGGCGCAGCCCACGCCGCCCCCCCCAGCCGCAGCCCTCGCCGACCCTCGTGCCTCCGAGCCCCTTCGTCCCGCAGCCGGGCGTCCCCCCCCAGACGCTCCCACCCCAGAAGGTGGCCGAGATCGTCGTCCGGGGGAACGAGAGGATCCCAACCGAGCAGGTTCTCAGGGTCGTCTCGACCAAGGTCGCCGATCCGCTCAACGAGGAAAAGCTCCGGAACGACGTGCAGGCGATCCTCAACCTCGGGGTGTTTGCCGACGCGGTGGTCCGGATCGAGCCCCTCCCCGAGGGCGTCCGTGTGGTCTTCGTCGTCGCGGAGAACCCCCTCGTGCAGACGATCGAGGTGAAGGGGAATACCGCCGTCGGCACGGCGGATATCTTGAAGGCGCTGGGCGTCCGGGCGGGCGGGGTGCTCAACACGGTGACGATGCGGGCCGGCGTCCGCGCGGTGGAAAAATTGTACCAGGACCAGGGGTACGTCCTGGCCCACGTCACGGACGTCAACGTCAGCCCGGAGGGAACCCTCACGCTTCAGATCGCCGAGGGGCGAATCGAGGCGATCCTGATCGAGGGGGTGCACAAGACTCATGAGTACGTGGTGCGCCGCGAGCTCACGTTCAAGCCTGGCGATGTCTTCAACGTCAACGCGGTGAATGCCAGCCTCAAGAAACTGTTCCAGCTTCAGTACTTCTCCGACGTCAAGGCGCAGCCCGGGTCCGGCACCGCCCCCGACACCGTGGTCGTCACGATCGTCGTCACCGAGCAGAAGACGGCGATGGTGAGCTTCGGGGTCGGGTTCAGCAACCAGACCGGCATCGAGGGGTTCATCGGCCTGCGCGATTCCAACTTCGGGGGGAACGGGCAGGCGGTGACCATCGAGTACAGCAACACCGCCCTGTTCGGCCTCAGCTACGGGATCTCGTTCCACGAGCCGTATTTTCTCGGGAGCCGCACGATCATGGACGTCCAGCTGTTCAATCAGACGACGATTCCCACCGACTACACGCTCGGGCTCAACAACTCGTTCCAGTACGACGCGACGCAGGTGGGGGGGATCCTGTCCTTCACGATGCCCCTGGGCCCCATCAACACGGTCAACTACGGCATCAAGGCCGTCACCTCCACCTTCGGCAACCCGCTCGTGGGGACGAGCCCGCCCGCCGGGTTTCCGTTCACCCCCGGGCAGGTCAACGCGCTCATCCTCGGCATCGCCCAGGACACGCGGAACGATCCGCAGACGCCGATCAGCGGCGAGCGCATCACCCTGGGCGGCGAGTTCGCGCTGCAGGCCCTGGGAGGTACGTTCCAGTTCAAGCGGTACGACGCCGATTATTCGCATTTCTTTCCGCTCGGGACGGAGACCACGATCGTCGGGCACGTCCACCTGGGGTACTCGGACGTCGCCTTGCCTCTCCAGGAGCAGTTTTACCTCGGCGGCCAGTCCTCGCTCCGGGGGTTCGCCACCGGCCGGTTCCGGGGAGACGAGATGGTGCTCTTGCAGACGGAGTACCGGTTCCCGCTGAGCGCGCTCCCGTTCATGCACGCGTTCTCGGGGATCACGACGGTCCTCTTCATCGACGCGGGGGACGCGGAGCCCGCCGGGGCCACCGCCATCAATCTGAAGCCCGACGCGGGGCTGGGGATCCAGCTCAAGACGCCGATCGGGCCGTTCCGGATCGACTACGGCATCAGCGGTGAAGGCCAGCAGTTCTGGGTGTCGACCGGCGTGCAGTTCTGAGCGGCGAAAGATCCCGCAGGGAGGGAACACGGATGAGGTGGAATGCGAAGGCCGTCGGCATCACGGCGGCGGTGATCGTCGTCGTGGCCGCCATCGGGTTCGTCGTCGCCCGATCCGGCCCGGCGCTCGGGCAGTCGTTGACGATCGGGTATGTGGACATGGCCCGGGCGATCGAGGCCCATCCCCGCAAGGCGAGCGCGGAGGCGGCGCTCAAGGATTATGCGCAGGCGCAGATCGCCGACGCGCAACAGCGAATGAAGGCGATGACGCCGCCCCAGCGCGAGGAGGTCCAGCGTCAGGTCAACCAGCAGCTGCTCAAGAAGCGCCAGGAGCTGATCGGCGGCCTCGAGAAGGACATCCGCGCCGCCATTGAAAAGGTCGCGAAAGGCCAAGGCATCACGATCGTGCTGAGCCGCGAGGTCGTCCTCTACGGCGGGGTCGACCTGACCGACCAAGTCGTCAAGACGATCAGCGGCAAGTAACCGGATGGTTCGCGCGCTCGCGTGGCTGGCGCTGGCCCCGCTCGTCGTCGGGTGCGGGGGCCGGCCCCCGCACCCGACGACGAGCTCGCTGGCGTCCGAGGCGCCCGCCCCCGCCGCGTCGCGCGGCCCCCGGATCGCGGTCGTCGACCTCGCGCGCGCCTCCCGGGTCCATCCTCGATGGCCGGAGGTGATCGCGCTCGACCGGCAGATCGGCGAGCTCGAGGCCAGGATCGCCATCGCGTCGGGTCCCGCGGCCCGGGTCGACCTGCCGAAGATCGACCTGACCCCCGAGATGAAGGCCGCCATGGAACGGATGCGGCCGGAGTTCGAGCGGGAGGCCGAGGCGGTGAAGGCCGCCGCCCGTCAGGATCTTGCCGCCTACGTCGCGCAGCTCCGAGCCGAGCAGGAGAAGCAGCTGGCGGCCAGGCGCGCCGAGGTGGAGGCGGAGCTGGCCAAGGCCGTCCGGGAGAAGCAGGTGGCGCTGGATGCGGACACGCAGCAGTTCCAGCAGCAGGCGATGGTCGAGTACCGGCTGCCGG
>VBAO01000341.1 GCA_005883865.1 Candidatus Segetimicrobium genomatis | reverse complement strand
GACCGCCAAGTTTGCGATGCCGGCTTGGTGCCTGAACGACGACTTGATCAAGGGCGTCGGAGCGAATGTCGCAGATGGTGACATCGCGTTCGATCTCGTGGCGGTCTCGACCTCGAAGGCTTACAAGCGCCTGAACGCCGCTTACAACGCTAAGACGGGGAAGGACGCCTTCGATAACGTCTACGCCGTCCATGTCTATGATGCGATCCATCTTTTGGCGTTAGCGTTCCAGAAGGCTGGGACCACAAAGAGTCTTGTGGTTGGCAAGGCGCTGATTCAAGTCTCAAACCCACCGGGGCAAGAAATCACGAGCTTTGCGGAGGGCCTCCCGCTGCTGCGCCAGGGCAAGAGTGTGCATTACGTGGGGGCCAGCGGACCGATCGAGTTCAACGCACAGGGTGACATGGCGCCTAACGTTGGCATCTTCAAGGTCGAGAATGGAAAGATGGTCCTCAAGACTGGGTCTCAATAGCGTTTCGGCAGCGCCATCATGAGTGGTGCGCTGGGCGGTAACGGACGGGCCTAAAGCCATTTGAGTCGGTTAGGAAGACAATGGTCAAGGCACGGCAAATCCGTTGGCAGGGCAGCGCACGTCCCTGGCACTGGAGCTCTCGCGCCGTGCTGATGTTATTTAAAGCCGACACGTGTTGACCATAAGGCCTTCTGCTGAACCGCTGCGGGAATACAGTGGGCGGGCCGACCTCACGTTGGAGCAGAAGGAGGGACTGCCGTGTCTGCCAGAGTGACACCTGTGCCCGTGGGCCGTCCAACCTTCCTTGATGTGCCACGGTGTACGGATCTGAGCACGCTCGATGCGCACATAGCGATCATCGGGGTCCCGTTCGGGATACCCTACGCACTGGATTATTCGACCGGGGCGAGCGCGGCGCCCCGCGCAATCCGCGAACAGTCGGTCCGTTATTCCCCGTGGTATTTGACCCACTACGATTACGACTTTGGCGGGGACCTGGTCGCGGGCCGGGCGGTGAAGATCGTGGACTGCGGCGATGTGGCTATGGTGCCCGGGCGGTGGGAAGAGAATTCTCGGGTGACGACTGCTACGATCAAAGCGATTCTCGACTGCGGCGCCGTGCCTATCGTGCTTGGAGGCGAGCACTCGACCCCGATCCCGGTGATGCGCGGTTACGAAGGGCGAGGGCCGATGTGCGTCGTCCAGATTGACGCCCACATCGATTGGCGAGACGAGAGGGAAGGCATCCGCGAAGGCTTGAGCAGCACCATGCGCCGAGCTTCGGAAATGCCTTGGGTCAAGGGCATGGTGCAGATCGGGATCCGGGGCTTCGGCAGCGCCCGCAAGTTAGAGTTCGATGCCGCTCGTAAGTACGGCTCCGTCCTCGTCGGCGCGGAGGAATTGCATCGTCTTGGGGTCGACGAAATCCTCCGCCGGGTGCCGGGTTCGGAACGGTATTACATCACGATGGACATGGATGGCTCGACCCCGCCATCGCTCCTGGTGTGTGGGGACCGGCCTTCGGCGGCGTGACGTATTACGAGGCCACTAACCTGCTCAAAGGCATTGCCGCGAAGGGCAGGGTGGTAGGGTTTGATCTCGTCGAGGTGGTGCCAAGTGCCGATGTCCAGGACATGACAAGCCGGCTGGCTGCCAGGATGGTCCTGAACCTCGTCGGCGCGATAACGCACACGGGCCAAATCGACTAACAAGGTCGAAAAGCAGATTCTATCGAAGCGGTCGCACCTTACTCGCCCCGTTCAGATCTTCTCCCTCGGCACGTTAATCGCCGTTCTTGGTGGCGAAGCGGTGATGCTGCGCGAGAAGCGGCGTTGTTCCCAGCCGGCTTCGAACAGGTTGAAGAATCCCCGGACGTAGGGGTGTTCCCGGGCGGCGTCTTCATTGAAGTCGGCGCCGATCCCCGGACCGGTAGGGAGCGGGAGATAGCCGTCCACCACACGGGGGACTCCCGTGAAAACGTCCCAGAGCCAGGGCTCCTGAAAGTCGTCGAACACTTCGAGGGTTTTGAAGTTGGTCATGGCCGCACACGCGTGCGCGGTCGCCGCCGTGCAGAACGGGCTGTTGGCGTTGTGGGGCGCCACCGTGACGTAATGGGCGTCGGCGATCGCTGCGATTTTCTTCAGCCCCAGGAACCCACCGGCGTGCGTGAGATCCGGCTGCACCACGTCGGGGACGGCGTGCTGGAAGAGGCGCCCGTACTCGAAGTGGCCGAAGACCCGTTCGCCCGTGGCGATCGGTACGGGACTCCCTTCAATCACCCGGCGCAGCGCCTCCAGGTTCTCAGGGGGCACCGGTTCCTCGAACCAACTGGGGCGGTATGGCGCCAGCTCCCGCGCCAGGGCGAGGGCCGTCGCCGGGGTAAACCGGCCATGCCCCTCCATGTGAATCTCGAACTCGGCGCCGACCGCCTCGCGGATCGCGGCGACGATCTGCACGCTG
>VBAO01000340.1 GCA_005883865.1 Candidatus Segetimicrobium genomatis | reverse complement strand
GGTTCTGAACCTGATCCTGCCCCTGACCATCGCGCTCTTCTTCCTCAGCCGCCGGCCTCCGGCACGCGGCCTGCTGGCCGGGATCATCGGGCTCGAAGCGAGCGCCATCGTCGTCACGTTCTCCCGCGGGGGCTTCCTGACGCTGGCGGTGACCACCATGTTGTTCCTGCGCACGCTCTACAGATGGCGCGAGCGGAAGTGGGTGTTCGCGGCGCTTGCGCTCGCCGTGGTGGCCGTCCCGCTCATGCCCCGGGAGTATCTGGACCGGCTCGACACGCTCACCCATGTCGATACCGAAGCCTCCGCCGCGCAGCGGGTGGAGTCCATTCGGTTCGGGCTCCCCTATGTCCTGAGCCACCCGCTTCCTGCCGGGCTCGGGGTGAACACCCTCATCCTCGGCGAGGAGCGGGCGTCGGAAGGGCGGTTGGTCCACGTCCGTATCACTCCACCCTACGGCGTAAAGGAAGGGAGTGTGTGCCCCGAACCGTGTGTTGAGGTCCACAACACGTACCTGGACTACGGCATCGAGTTGGGATGGCTCGGGATGGGGCTGTTCCTCCTTCTGGTTGTGAGCTGCATCGGCGGGGCCGCGCGAGTCCGCGAACGCTCTGCCGGCATCCCGAGGCTCCGAGAGCTGTCGGTGCTCGCCGAGGGGATTCGGCTCACGCTCGTGGCCTTCGCTGTGGCCGCGTTCTTCAACCCGTGGCCGTACCGGCCGTATTTCTACTACTTTGCGGGGCTCGCCGTGGCGGCCGGCGCCATCTACGAGGCCGAAACCCGCGCCGCCGAGGCCCCCGCGCGGCCGTGAGGTCGGTGAACAGTTCATCGAAGTCGATTGCCCGCGCGCCCGGCGCGGTGGAGGACCCTCGTCCGTTCTCCGAGCCCGCCCTCGCGTTGCGTGATGGAGCGCTGTCGGATGCGGAGTCGCGGTTCTACCGCGCGTACCCGTGGTGTCTCAACGTGTTCCCGACGGTCCGCGAGGTGGTCCACCACCTCCGGCGGGAACTGAGCCGGCTGGATACGCTCGAAGGAGACTGGCAGCGCGGCGAGGTCATGACGAACGTGTACTTGCTCTCGTGCGCGATTGCGGATACGGTCGACGACTACGTGGTTGGCGAGCGATTCGACTTCTCCCAGGCCGCAGCGGTTGTGCCGGCGATCGGCCCCGGGCTGCGGGCGGCAGAGGTGGCGCTGCGGGCGGTCCAGCGGGCCCGCGAGGGGCGGCTCGGCCATGTGCGCAAGTGGAGGGTCGCCTGGGGGGAGGGCCTCGAGGCATTCCTGAAGGTCTTTGTGGCCGGGGAACCGTCGGACCGGGGCGCGCTCGCGCCGGCGACGACCCGCTTGACGTCGTTGCTCGGCGCGGATCTTCCCGCCCCGGTGCAGGGACGCCGTCCGCGAATTCCGGCCGCATTCCGGACGCAAGACCTGACCCATGTCGACATCCTGGCCCTGGGGAGCCGCTTCACCGCGTCATTCCCGGACCCCGCGCGGCCGGTACTTGTGATCGGGCTCCGTACCGCGGGGTCATACTTTGCCCCGCTGCTCTGCGCCTGGCTCGCCGTCCAGGGTTACCGAGATCTGGAGTGTGTGACCATTCGGCCGCTCGCGGGCCTGAGCCGGTGGGAAGGCGAAGCGCTGGCGCGCAGCGCCAAGCGGGGGGCCCTCGCCGTGATCGTGGACGAGCCCCCCGACGTAGGGGTCACCCTGGCCAGAGGCGTCGACGTCGTCCGCAAGGCCGGGTTCGCCGCCGGCGAAGTGGTCGGCCTGCTCCCGGTTCACCCCGCCCGGCGCGATTGGGCGGCAGGCCCGGAGTCCGCGTTCTTTTCCGGGATTCGCATCCTGCCCCTCGCCCCCGAGCAGTGGCACAAACACCGGTTGCTCGAGCCGGAGGCGGTCGAAGCCCGCCTGGCGGAGTATTTCGAGCGGCGGCAGTATCCGAGGATTCGAGTGCTGGCCGGCCCAACGGCGGAGCGGATGAACCTGGGCCTGCAACAGCGTTCGGAAGAGAAATTCCACACGCGGCTCAAGCGCATCTACGAAGTGCAGCTCGATCATGACGGCGGGCGCACCGACACGCGCTACGTGCTGGCCAAGAGCGTGGGCTGGGGGTGGCTGAGCTATCACGCGGCGATCGCGGGCGAGCGACTCTCGGGGTTCGTGCCGCCTCTGCTCGGCCTGCGCGATGGAATCCTCTATACCGAGTGGCTCCCCCAGGACGATCCCGCCGAGGCCGGATGGGACCGCGGTCGATGGTGTGATGCCGTCGCATCGTATGTCGCAGCGCGCGTCCGCCGGCTCACGCTCGAGAGCGACCCCTCCGCCGGTCTGGTTCGCGCCGACCAGGACAAAGGGTCCGAACTGCTCGCCGGCACGCTCGCCCGCGCCTACGGGTGGAAGGCCGCGGTCGTGTTGAAGCGCGCCCGCCTCCGGCACGAGGTCACGCGTCACGCCTGTCCGTTCCCGACCCTGATCGACGGGAAGATGCGCCCGGAGGAATGGATCACCGGCCCTGCGTCGCTGCTGAAGACGGATTTCGAGCACCACGGCCAGGGGAAGTTCGAACTCAATGCGGCGGATCCCGCCTACGATCTCGCGGAAGCGATGCTCTATGGGGGCCTGTCCGAATCGGAAGAGGGGTGGCTCATCGACCGCTACGTCGAGAAATCCGGGGATGCCGGGGTGAAGGAGCGGCTGTTCCTCAACAAGCTCCTGGCCGGCGCGTGGGCGACGAGCGCGGCCTTGATGAACCTCGCCGACGGG
>VBAO01000339.1 GCA_005883865.1 Candidatus Segetimicrobium genomatis | reverse complement strand
AACGACAGCCCTTCGCGTCCCGAGACCAGCAACGTATCCTATGAGGACCCGGCGGGAGTGAGGGTGCAGAGCTTGAATGGCGCGCGCTCCGTCACGTATAACGGGGCTTGCGTGACCCTCCTCGCCGATGCCCTGTTGAACGACAAGCCCGGGTATGTCCTCACGTTCGCGGCGTGTAATCTTCCCGTGCTGGGAGGGATCGGCAACATGTCGATGACCGTCACGGGACCTGCCGGTGTCGTGTACCAGAAGGCCACGACATTGGTTTCCGGATACGTTTCCATTCACCCCCATTAGACATCACACGTAGACCCCGCAATCAGCGGGAGGGCCCCGAAGCGCATCGGGGCCCTCCTTCTTTGTACGCCCAGCATGGGCGCTGACTTGGAGGTGAAAGTCCTCTCTGGGGGCGGTCGCCCCTTCTGTAGCCTACGGCAAGGGCATCACCGCGAGGTGGTGTCCGAAGGAAGCCCGGCGGGCAAACTCACGGCCTGAGGAGCACGATACCGCAGACAAGAGGCTGCCGCGTTTGGGTGAGTCGGCAAATCACGACGAAACCCGGGCGACCTAGCGGCGCGGCAGTAGATGCGGCAGGCGCGGGAGGACAGTCAGCGCTCTTATCTGGGGAGGCCTGGCGGAGTGTCTCTGCGAGGAGACGAGCGATGTAGAGATGCATCGCATACCCTGCCAGGAGTCAGCAGCGGCCAAAGTACCGATGAAGCCTGCGAAAGCCGGTGGAGGGAAGGGCCAAACATCGAGCGGGGAGGTTCCGTGGCGCGTTCGATGGACGGGCAGCGACAGCAGCCGCTCCCGGAGGGGAGCCTGCCGTGGGAGAGTAGGGGTGACACCCCGATGGCCCACGGAGGGCCGAGCCCGTCTGCGGCACAACCCACGCGGACAGCCCCCGGAGGAGGTGAGGCCACACTCTTAGAGGCGGCGCTGGAGCGGCAGAACATGCTCCGCGCCCTTCAGCGGGTGGAGCGGAACAGCGGCGCACCCGGGGTGGATGGGATGACGGTCGAGGATATTCGGCCGTATCTTCGGAGGCACTGGGAACGCATCCGTGCGGAATTGCTCCGGGGATGCTACACGCCTCAGCCGGTTCGGCGGGTCGAGATTCCGAAGCCGAGCGGCGGAGGGCGAGCTCTGGGGATCCCGACGGTGCTGGACCGCTTGATCCAGCAGGCTCTGCTGCAGGTGCTCACGCCCATCTTCGATCCGCACTTCTCGGGACACAGCTACGGGTATCGACCGGGTCGGCGCGCCCATGATGCGGTCCGACAGGCGCGAGCCTATGTCCGGGAAGGAGCATCGTGGGTCGTAGATCTGGATCTCGACCGATTTTTCGACCGGGTGAACCACGACATGCTGATGGCCCGGGTCGCGCGGCGAGTCCAGGATAAGCGCGTCCTCAAATTGCTCCGAGCCTATCTGAATGCGGGAGCGATGGTCAACGGCGTGGTGGTGGAGACCGCGGAGGGCACCCCCCAAGGCGGACCCCTCAGCCCCTTGCTGGCGAACATCCTCCTGGATGATCTGGATCGGGAACTGGCACAGCGAGGACACCGCTTCGTCCGCTACGCGGACGACTGCAACATCTACGTCCGGACCCACTGGGCGGGGGAGCGGGTGCTGGCGAGCGTGACGCACTGGATCGAGACCCGGCTCAAGCTTCGCGTAAACCGGGAGAAGAGTGCGGTTGACCGCGCCTTTCGCCGCGACGTCCTGGGATTCACCTTCCTTCCCGGGAAAGCGGCGAAGATTCGCATTGCTCCGCACGCGATGCGGAAAGTCCAGGTGACCCTTCGTCGTCTCACGCGGCGCAGTCGCAGCGAACGGATGAGTGACCGGATCCAGGCGGTGAACACCTATCTCCGCGGATGGATCGGCTACTTCGCCTTGGCCGAGACCCTGAGCGTCGTAGAGCAGCTAGACGAGTGGGTCCGCCGACGACTCCGGCTCTGCTTGTGGCGGCAGTGGCGGCGAATTCGCACGCGATACCGGGAACTGCGTGGGCTGGGGATCCCGGATCGGGATGCACGCCAGATCGCGAGCAGTCGGCACGGTCCCTGGCGCCTCTCAGGACGGGCTCTCGGCCGGCATCTCGGAACCGCATTTTGGGAGCAGCGGGGTCTGGAGAGTGTGACGAAGCAATATCACCGACTTCGGATAGCTGGATGAACCGCCGGATGCGGACCCGCATGTCCGGTGGTGTGGGGGGGAGCGGGGTGAGCCCGCTCCCTACCTGATCAGGTGCGGCAACGTCGCGCGCTCAGACCTTCCACTGCGACGCGGTGCTGGGAGCGAACAGCTCGTCCGGGGTCAGCCGGCGCTGAGACAGCCCCTGTTCGAAGTGGTAGCGCAGAAAGACCTTGAGGGTCCCGGCGTTCGCCGCGAGCCCGTACGGCCAGAAGTCCTTGCCCATGAGCGCCTGTGCCCGCTCGGCGCTCCAGGTCAGGGACGGAAGGCTGATCTTGAGCGCGTCGGGATCGCTCAGCGCCGCCACCGCGATGTCCTTCGCGGCCGCGAAGGCTTTGTAGACGGTCGCGGGCAGCCAGGGGTGCCGGGCCGCGAGCGATGTCCTGATGCCGACGATGTGCATGATCGGGAAGATGCCCGTGCGGCGATAATACTCCTCCTCGTCCACCCCGAAATGCGCGAAGAGCCGGCCGACGGTCGGGATCCCCCGGATGAAACAGGACGGGGCCTGCGGCGCGATGAGGGCGTCGATCCCGCCCTCCTCCAGCAGGCCCGACAGGGT
>VBAO01000338.1 GCA_005883865.1 Candidatus Segetimicrobium genomatis | reverse complement strand
GTGCTGATCCAGGTGGCGGCGTGCGGCGTGTGCCACACGGACCTCCACGTGATCAAGGGCGAGGTCACGTTTCCGACCCCGGCCGTCCTCGGGCATGAGATCTCGGGCACGGTGGTCGCGCTCGGCCCGGGAGCCCGCGGCGTCCTGGGGGGATCCAGGGTCGTCAGCAGCTTCATCATGCCCTGCGGGAGCTGCGTCTACTGCGCCCAGGGGCGCGACGATCTCTGTGAGACGTTCTTCGCCCTGAACCGGCTGAAGGGATTCCTCTACGATGGTACCAGCCGCCTGCGCCGCGCCGACGGCACGACGCTCGCGATGTACAGCATGGGCGGGCTGGCGGAGTTCGCGGTCGTGCCCGATACCGACGTGTTCGCGCTGCCGGAGGCGATCCCGCAGGACGCCGCGTGCATCCTGGGGTGCGCGGTCATGACCGCGTACGGCGCGGTCTACCATCAGGCGGGCCTCCGTGCGGGGGAGACCGTGGCGGTGGTCGCAACCGGCGGGGTCGGGTCCAACATCATCCAGCTCGCCAGGGCCTTCGGCGCCTCCGAGATCATCGCGGTGGACGTGCGGCAGGAGAAGCTCGATGCCGCGCTGCGGCTGGGAGCGACGCACGCGATCGACGCGTCGAGGACGGACGTGATCGGCGCGGTGCGGGACCACACGCGCGGCCAAGGCGTGGACGTCGCCTTCGAAGCCCTGGGGCGGCCGGACACGATCGCCCAGGCCTTCGGCGCCGTCCGAGACGGCGGCCGGGTGGTCGTCGTCGGCATCGCCGCGGGGACGGCGACGGTGCCCATCGAGATCACCCGGCTGGTGCGGCGCGGCATCCGGGTGATCGGGTCGTACGGCGGCCGCGTGCGCACGGACATGCCCGCGGTGATCCGGATGGTCGAGCGGGGGATGATCGATCCCGAGCGGACCGTCTCGCGCCGCGTCGCTCTCGATCACGCGCCCGCCGCCTATGAAGCGCTCGGCCGGGGCGAGATCGTCGGCCGGGCGATCGTGGTCATGGCCCGATAGCGCCCTCGCCGATGCCGGATCCGGCTTTGATTTTTCCGAGACCGTGTGGCATACTAAGGCCGCATCAGCAGGCTGTAAAGTCGGTTGGGAGTAGACTAGGCAAAGGAGTGGGAAGGTATGGCAGTAGGGACAGTGAAGTGGTTCAGCGCGGAGAAGGGCTATGGGTTCATCACGCCGGAGGAGGGCAGCAAGGATCTGTTCGTCCACTACAGCGCCATTCAGGGCGATGGCTACAAGTCGCTAAACGAAGGCGACAAGGTCGAGTACGAGGAGACTGCGGGGCGCAAGGGCCCGCAGGCCTCCAACGTTCGCGTCCTCCGCTAGACGGACGACGACGTAGCGGGACGGGGATGGCTCAATTGGCCATCCCCGCCTGATTTTTCCGGGCCCCACGCACAGGGCGCCCGGTTGCCAATCAGGTGAGGGGGGGAGCGTATGATGCCACACGAGACCTGGGCGACGAAATTCGGACTTCGCCCGGTCGTCTACGGCCGGCGCGGGATGGTCGCGACGGCCAATCCGCTCGCGACGCTGGCCGGGGTCCGCATGCTGGCGGCGGGGGGAAACGCCGTCGATGCGATCGTGGCGGCCGCGGCCGCGATCGGGGTCGCGGAGCCATACATGTCGGGGCTCGCGGGGTGCGGCACCCTGGTGCTCACCCCGCCGGGAGAGGCTCCCCGGGTGCTGATGTTCCTGGGCTTGGCGCCCGGGAGCGCGACACCGGATCGGTTCCCGGCCGGGCCCCCCGACGCCGGATACGTGGCTTCCGCCGTTCCCGGGAACCTCGCCGGCTGGGCGCGGGTGCTTGCCGATTATGGGAAACTCTCCCTCGCGCACGTCCTGGAGCCCGCGATCGAACTGGCCGAGCGCGGCGTGCCCTTCACGCCGTTCGACCACCAGATGTTTTCCGAGAGCAGCGGCCGCCTCACGCGGGAGGGCGTCGCCACTTACCTCCACGACGGGCGGATCCCGGCGGTCGGGTCCCTCCTGGCCCAGCCCGATCTGGCCAGGACGTTCCGGCAAATCGCGGCAAACGGCATCGAGCATTTGTACGGCGGGCCCCTGGGCCAGGAGATCGACCGCCTGATGCGGGCGCGCGGAGGACTGCTCACGCTGGCGGATCTCCGCGGGTACCCGGCGACGCTGCGATGGTCCTCCCCGATCCAGACCACGTATCGAGGGGTGACGGTGTATGCGCCCCCGCCGGCGACCAGCGCGATTCAGGTGCTCGAGACCCTCAACGTGCTGGAGACCTTCGACGTGGCCAACATAGGCCACCTGAGCCCCGATCATCTCGCGCTGGTGGCCGAGGCGGCTCGGGCGGCCCGGCTGGACACCGACCGCTACGTTGGGGATCCGGCGTTCCTCGAGGTGCCGGTGGCCCGCCTGCTCTCAGCCGAGCATACACGGGAGCTCCGCGCGCAGGTGGAGCGGCGCCTGCGCGCGCCGTCGGGTGTGCCCGATGCCGCGGGAGCGGAGACATACGGAGGGGGCGACAGCGGAGCGTCGACCACCCACCTCGCCGCGGCGGACGCGAGCGGGCTCGCCGTCAACATCACCCACAGCCTGGGGCATGGGTTCGGGAGCGGGGTCGTCGTCCCCGGGACCGGCGTGTCCCTCAACAACGCGATGCACTGGTTTTCGACGACGCCCGGCCACCCCAACGTGGTCGCGCCGGGCAAGACGCACGAGTGGCCGATCGCGCCGCTCCACCTCCATCGGAACGGCAAGAACGGCCGCTTCTGGGGGACGATC
>VBAO01000337.1 GCA_005883865.1 Candidatus Segetimicrobium genomatis | reverse complement strand
CATCGCCCAGTTCGGGGAGAGCGTCCTGGCCGAACCCCGCCCCGGCGGCGTGGCGCTGATCCTGTACGGGGCGACCCCGGTCGCGTTGATCCTCGGCGCGGCCGCCGCCATCCTCTTCATCCGCCGCCGGGGAACACGCTCCGCTCCACAGGAGGCGCCGGAGGAACCTTCGCGCGCCCTGCGCCGGACGTAGGCGAGGCGCGTTCTCCGAGTACCGCTTCCGCGCACCGTAACGGATTTCGATCCTCTCCCGCCAGGTTGACGACCGACGGGGCGTATGCTACCATGGCCCTACTTTATCACACTGTTGCTTTACCAGGGTAAAGGATCCTCCAGCATGCGCACACATGACGGGGCGGCCGCATGATGCGGCGTGAGCGGTGGCAGCAGGTGCCCCCGGGGATGCGGGATCTCCTCCCCGGCGAGGCTGCTCGGGCGCGGGCGGTCACCGACCGCCTCCTGGCCCGGATGCGCCGGTGGGGGTACCGGGAAGTCGCCACCCCGACGATCGAGTACTTCGATACCCTGGTGCGCGGCGAAGGGACGGAGGCGGGAGACCGTCTGTTCAAGCTCGTGGACCGAGGCGGGGAATTGCTGGCGCTGCGACCCGAGATGACCACCCCCGTGGCCCGGGTGATCACCACCCACCTCCGGGGGCTCCCGCAGCCCATCCGGGTGGCCTATGCCGGCCAGGTCTTCCGGGGGTCGGAAACCGGCTCGGGCAGGCTGCGGGAGTTTCCCCAGGTGGGGTGCGAGTTGGTCGGCGCGGACACGCTGGAAGCCGACGCCGAGATCGTGGCCCTGGCCGCGGACGTGCTTGGCGCGTCGGGGGTCCCCGACTGCTCGGTCAGCCTCGGGCACGTGGGGTTTCTGAAAGGGATGCTCGGCGGGCTTGCGCTCCCGGAAGAGGGGGATCGCGAGGTTCGGGCGTTCCTCTACCGGAAGGACTTCGTCGGGCTCCGGAGCGTTCTGGAGCGGTATGGGATTCCCCCGGCGCGGGCCGATGCCCTGGCCGGGTTGCCCGTCCTGAGCGGTCCCGACGCGATCCGGGAGGCGCGGCGGCTCGCGGAGCCCCCGGAATCCCGGCAGGCGCTGCGGGCGCTCGAGGATCTGACCGGGATCCTCGATGCCTACGGGGTCGGGGACGCCGTGAGGGTGGACCTGAGCATTATCAGAGACTTCGATTACTACACGGGCATTGTGTTCGAGGGGCACACCTCGGCGCTTGGGTTTCCCCTCCTGGGCGGGGGTCGGTACGATCGGTTGCTCGCGGGATTTGGGGCGCCGTATCCTGCGACGGGGTTTGCGGTCCGGGTCGATCGTGTGCTGGTCTCCGCATCCCCCCCCGGCGAGCCCGCCGGGAGGCTCGACGTGGCGGTGGGGTTCGTCGAGGGAAGCCGGGCAGACGCGATCCGGCTGGCCAGCGCGTTGCGGGCGCGGGACCTGTCCGTGACCGTGGAGATCCTGGGCCGGCCGTGGGAGGAGATGGCCCAGGCCGCGATCGCGTCGGGGGTTCCGCGGGCGGTGTGGGTCACAGACGGCCGGGCGGTTGTGCGCGAAGGCGATGGCCGCGAGGGCGCGATCGCGATCGCCGATGTGCTCGACCGGGCGACGGACAGGGGGATATCGTGGATCTCGTGACCGTGGCGGCCGCGTCCGGCCGCTTGCTCGAGGATTCGATGCGGACGCTCGAGGCCGCGGGATTCGTGGCCGCGGACGCGTGGCGGTCGACGCGCCGGCTGATCTTGCCCTCCGTGGAAGACCGCGTACGGGTGCTGGTCGCCAAGCCGGCCGATCTCTTGACCTATGTGGAGCACGGGGCCGCGGACCTCGGGATCGCCGGCAAGGACATGCTGCTGGAGCAGGGCCGGGACGTGTACGAGCTGGTCGATCTCGGGTTCGGAGCCTGCCGGGGGGTGGTGGCGCTTCCCGAGGCGCGGGCCGGGGTCTGGGAGACGCTCAGCCCCATCCGGATCGCGACGAAGTATCCTCGCGTCACCGAACGGTACTTCTGGAACCAGGGGCGGTCGGTCGAGGTCATCGAGATGAGCGGCACGGTCGAGCTGGCGCCGCAGGTGGGACTCGCCGACGGCATCCTCGACCTGGTGATGTCCGGCCGCACCCTGGCGGCCAACCACCTGGTCGAGGTGGCCGAGGTCTTTTGCTCCACCGCCCGCCTGGTCGTGAACCGGGTGAGTTTGCGCACCCGCGCCGAGGCGGTCCAGGCGGTGGTCGAGCGGGTCCGGGCCGCGGCGTCTGCGCGTTCCCGGTCGCCGGTGTAGAGGGAGGGTCCATGGAGATCTACCGGATGGGCCAGGTCGCCCCCGAGCGGCTCGAGGAGATCCTGAGGCGGTCGCGGGCGGAGATCTTCGCCCCCGAGCGAATCGCCCACGTCCGTGCGATCATCGACGATGTCCAGCGGCGTGGGGATGCGGCGATCATCGAGTACACCCAGCGGTTCGACGGGGTCGCCGTGTCGCCGGACGGCCTGCGGGTCGATCGCCGGGAAATCCGCCAGGCGTACGAGGCTGTGGACGACGGGCTGCGCGCGGCGCTAGCCGGCAGCATCGAGCGGGCGCGGCGGTACAACGAATGGCTCCGCCCGCCCGCTTTGACGCTCGAAGAGCT
>VBAO01000308.1:2151-4232 GCA_005883865.1 Candidatus Segetimicrobium genomatis | reverse complement strand
GAAGCATACGACCCCCGCCGTTCTCCACGCCCGCCGTGCCGTCCGCATCACACATCCCTCCCGTCTGTGCGGCGTTGCGCACCGGCGGCTCGAGACGGCCCAGGGGAATGCGGCGAATACGGGTGCAAGGCGTGGCGCGGCGCTCGCCGGTGCGGGGACCGTGGTCCCCGCGGGGAGGGATTCGGCGACGACCGCTAAGCCCCTGGTCGGGGCAAGCGCGTGGGTGCGGGTGAAGCGGCGGGGGCCGGGACCCCGACCTCGCGCAGATACCGGGCCGCGTCCTCCGGGGGGACCGTGTTGATGTAGAATCCCGACCCCCACTCGAACCCGGCCACCTGGGACAGCCGTGGGAGGATCTCGATGTGCCAGTGGTAGAAATGGCCCACCCGGGCGTCGTACGGGGCGGTGTGGATGATGTAGTTGTACGGCGGGTCGTTGAGGCACCGGTAGAGCCGCCCGAGCGTCTGGTGCATCGCGTCGGCGAGGGCAGGGATCTGGGGGTCGCCGAGGTTGCCAAAGCTGGCCTCGTGCCGCTTGGGCACCACCCAGCATTCGAACGGCGACCAGGCGGCAAATGGGGTGAACGCGGCAAACTCGTCGTTCTCCCAGACCACCCGGAGCCGCGCCGCCGATTCCTGGTTGAGGATGTCGCAGTAGACGCACCGCCCCTCGCGGGCGAAATACGCCTGGGCCCCCTCGAGCTCTTCGGTGGCCCGCTTCGGCACGATCGGGAGCGCGATGCACTGGGAGTGGGGGTGGCTGAGGGACGCCCCGGCGGGGCGGCCGTGGTTTCGGAACAGCAGGAGATATTTGAAGCGCTCGTCCCGGTCGAGATCCCGGTACCGCTCCCGGTACATCCAGAGCGCCGGGGCGAATTGCCCCGGGGTCATGGTCGCCGGTTGCAGCCCGTGGTGCGGGGTCTCGATGATCACCTCGTGGGCCCCGAACCCCCCGATGGTCTCGAAGAGGCCGTCCGACCTCCCCTGCGCCGAGCCTTCGATGCCCAGCGCGGGGTACTTGTTGGGGACGACGCGCACTTCCCATCCGGGCGAGTTGGGGGCGGTCCCCGGGCGCCGGACCGCGGCGATCTCGGGGGGCGTCCGCTCTTCCCGACCCTCGCAGAACGGGCAGGAGGCGGAATGATTCGGCGCCGCCTCTCCCGCCGGGAAATCCGTCGGGCGCGCCGCGCGCTCGGTGGCGATGATCACCCAGCGGCGGGTGATGGGATCCTTTCGGAGCTCAGGCACTCCACCACGTCCTTTCCGGGTCAGTACGTGCACGCATCGGCGGGATTCTAGACGTCCGGAGGCGGCGCCGCACCGCGCTCAGGGGCGCGCCCCGGCTCCCGCCCGCGCCGCGATCACGCGGCGGTAGGCGGCGATGTAGCGCTCCGCGGCCCGCGCCCACGAGAAGTCCTGGCGCATGCCGGTGGTTTGGAGCTGCCGCCAGACGGCCGGCTTGCGAAACGCCGCGAGCGCCCGGGTCACGGCGCCGAGCAGGGCGTCGGGCGAATAGTCCTCGAAGACGAACCCGTTCGCCGTGCCGTTCGCGAGCGCGCCCGGGGTGGCGTCGACGATCGTGTCGGCCAGCCCGCCGGTCTTCCGCACGATCGGAACGGTTCCATACCGGAGGCTGTAGAGCTGGTTCAGCCCGGACGGCTCGTAGCGCGACGGCATGAGAAACATGTCGGCCCCGGCCTCGATGCGGTGCGCGAGGGCTTCGTCAAAGCCCACGGTCACCGCCGCGCGGCCTCGATGGCGCTCGCCGATCTCCCGAAACCGCGTGTGGTAGGCGGGATCCCCGGTGCCCAGGAGGGTGAACTGGACGCCCATCTCCAGCACCGTCTCGATGACCGCCGCGACGAGATCCAGGCCTTTTTGATCGGCGAGCCGGGTGATCATCCCGAGGAGCGGCGTCCCCGGCTCGGGCGCCAGGCCCAGGGTCCGCTGCAGGTCGTCTTTGCACACCGCCTTGCCCGCGAGGTTCTCGGAGGTGTAGGTGGCGGGGATCAGGCGGTCGGTGGCGGGATCCCAGGTGGAGTAGTCCACCCCGTTGAGGATGCCGACAAGGGCATGCGCGCG
>VBAO01000308.1:0-2135 GCA_005883865.1 Candidatus Segetimicrobium genomatis | reverse complement strand
GGGGTCTGGATCTCGCGGGCGTACTGCTCGCTGACGGTGCTGAGGAGATCCGCGAAGACGAGCCCGCCCTTGAGGAGGCTGATCTTCCCGTAGAACTCGATCCCGCGGGGGGTGAAGAGGTCCGCCCCGAGGCCGGTGACCGGCAGGCGCTCGGGCGGGAACAGCCCTTGGTACGCGAGGTTGTGCACGGTGAACAGGGTGCCGGTCTCCGCGATCGTGGTATCGCGAGGCTCCGTCGTGAGCCACACGGGGGGGAGCGCCGTCTGCCAATCCTGGCAGTGGAGCACCTGGGGCGGCCACCCGAGATGGCGCAGCAGGGCCAGCGTCCCGCGGCAGAACACCGTGAAGCGCTCGAGGTTGTCGGGGTAGTCCCGCCCGTCTTCGCCGTACAACCCCGGGCGGTCGAAGGAGCGGGAGTGCGCGATGAGGTACACGGGGACCGCGGTCCCCGGCAGCCGGCCCTCGAGGAACTGCACCGGCGCGCGCGCGCCCCCGACCGGCACCGCCGCGTCCCCGGCCGCGCGGAACCCGAATCGCTGGCGGTCGATCGTCTGGTACGCGGGGAGGACGATCCGGACATCGCAGCCGGCCTCCGCGAGCGCCCGCGGGAGCGCCCCCGCGACGTCGGCGAGGCCGCCGGTCTTCGCGAACGGGACCGCCTCGGGCGTGCACACGCAGATGCGCAGGCGCTCGCTCATCCGCCGGCCCCCGGGCGTCCGGTCCCGATATCCACGGGGCCGGAGGTTCGCCGTCCGCAAAACGCGGTCCTGCAAGCCTGAGCGCAGAACCCGGCCCGGTCCGACGCACTCTGGGCCTCCGGGCGGCGGGGAGAGAGCTCAGGAAGGAGGTCCGGTTGGGTGACCGAAGATACCCGGCGGGGTTCGCAGTCCAGGAAATGACGGATTGGGAGGGATGAGCATGCGGCTATGCGCGAGGGCGGCGTTCGGGGTGCTCCTGGTCCCCGCGATGCTCTTGAGCCTCGTCGCGACGGGCCGGCCGGCCGCGTCCGAGATCAAGATCGGGGCGGTCCTGCCGCTCACCGGGCCGTTTGTGGCCTCGGGCACGTACTTCAAGCAGGGCTACACGATGGCCATCGACGAGGTCAACCAGGCCGGGGGCCTCGACGTCGGGGGCCGGAAGTACACCATCGGCCTGACCATCCTCGACGACGGAAGCGACGCGACGCGCTCCCGGAGCCTCGTGGAAAAACTCGTCACCGACCAGCACGTCAACTTTCTCCTCGGCGGGTACGACACGTCCCTGGTGGAAGCGCAGGAGGTCGTCCCCGACCAGTACAGGATCCCGTACGTCGAGGGGGGCGGGGCGGCGTCGGAGATCTTCAAGCGCGGATACAAGTACGTCTTTGGGACCCTGGCCAGTATCTATAATATGGGCAAGTTCACCTTGGGGTTCGTCTCCGCGCAGCAGACGGCGGGCAAGCTGCCGAAGCCCCTCACGATCGCGCTCGTGTGGGAGAACACCGACCACGGGAAAGACTACGAGACGGCCGTGCTCGAGGAGGCCCAGACGCACCCGGATCTGTTCCGGATCGTCCTGAACCAAGCCTTCCAGTTGAACGGCAGCGACTTCAGCCCGCTCCTCCAGCAGGTGAAGGCGTCCGGCGCGCAGGCCTTCCTCTCCGACGCCCACCTGCCGGACTTCATCACGATGCACCGCCAGTATCTCCAACTTGGTCTCTACCACCAGTTCGTCACCTACGGTGGTCGGGGGCCGGACCAGAAAGGCCGGCAGGCGCTCGGGCCCGGCGCGGACTACCTGATCGCCGCGGTGTGGTGGACCCCCGCGCTCAAGGACCCGGCTTCGCAGCTGTTCACCGAGAAATACATGCGGCAGTACCACCAGATTCCCGATTGGTTCCAGGCGCTCTCCTACGACACCGCGCGGGTGCTCCTCCAGGCGATCCGGGAGGCGCAGGGCCTCGACGGGCCGGCCGTGCGCGACGTCCTCGCGAAGCTCGTGATGCGGAACTCGCTGCTGCCCGGCGGCATCATTCGGTTCGCCCCGGACGGGCAGATCATCGCGCCGTACGTGATGGTGCAGAACACGCCCAGCAACACGGTCCGGATCGTCTGGCCGCAGAAGCTGCCGGAAGCCCGGGACCCCACCCTCCCGAT
>VBAO01000307.1 GCA_005883865.1 Candidatus Segetimicrobium genomatis | reverse complement strand
ATGGAGGTCGTCCCGCCGGGGCTCGCCATCTACGCGGTGGGGAACGGCGGGGTGCGCCAGATGACGCGCGCGCTCGCCGTGGAATGGGCGCCGTGGAACATCCAGGTCAACGCCATCGCCCCCGGATCGTTCCTCACCGAGCAGACGCGGGGGCTGCTGAGCGATCCGGACGCCCGCGCGTTCCGGCTCAGGCGCATTCCCCAGGGGCGCCTGGGGGACGCCGCCGGGGACCTCGGCGGGGCGGCGGTCTATCTCGCGTCTGCGGCGTCGGACTACGTGACCGGCCACACGCTCGTGGTGGACGGAGGCACCCTCGCGGCCTACTGATCCGACGGCCGCGCAGGACGGTTGGAGCGCGACTCAGGGAGGCGAAGCGGCATGGACCCGACACAGACGATTCCCCGTCTCTTTCTCGACTTCATGCAGATGCGGGAGTTCGCGAAGGACCCGCTGGTGTTCGTCGGAGGCGAGGGCATCCGGCTCACCGATACCGCCGGGCGCCGGTACATCGACGGACTCTCCGGCGTGTTCGTCGCGAGCCTCGGCCACGGGAACATGCCGGTGATCGAGGCGATGATGGCCCAGGCCCGCCAGCTGGCGTTCGCGCCTCCGCTGCACGGCACCAACCTGCCGGCGCTCAAGCTCACCGAGCTGCTCCTCGGGATCGCCCCCGAGGGCGTCGGGGCGGTCAAGCTGCTCAGCGGGGGGTCGGAGGCCACGGAGTCCGCGATGAAGCTGGCCCGCCAGTACCATCAGCAGACCGATCACCCGCGGAAGTACAAGATCATCAGCCGCTACGGCGCCTACCACGGGGGGACGATGGGGGCGCTGTCGGCCGGCGGCGGCCGCGAGCGCAAGTCCGTGTACGAGCCGCTCGGGGTCGGCTTCATCCACGTCCATCCGCCGTACTGCTACCGCTGCCCGTTCGACCAGACCTACCCGGGGTGCGGCCGGACGTGTGTGACGCTCCTGGAGCGGACGATTGAGGCCGAGGACCCAGACACCGTCGCCGCCGTGATCGTGGAGCCGATCTCGATCTCCTCCGCCGGGTTCATCGTGCCGCCGCCCGACTACCTGCCGCGGCTGCGCGAGATCTGCACCCGCCACAACGTCGTCCTCATCTACGACGAGATCATCACCGGGTTCGGCCGGCTGGGGACGATGTTCGGCTCCCAGTACTTCGAGGCGCCCCCGGACATCACGTGCTGCGGCAAGGGCATGAGCGGGGGCTACGCCCCGCTCGCCGCGATCCTGATCCGCGGCCGGATCGCCGATGCGTTCTACGGCGAGGCGGACGACAACGTGCAGTTTCACCACGGGCACACCTACGCCGGCAACCCGGTGGCGTGCGCGGCCGGGGTCGCGGCGGTCACCCAACTCATCGAGCGGGACATCGTCGGGAACGCGCGGCGGCAGGGCGAGCGCCTCCGGGGCCGCCTCGCCGAGCTGGCGGAGCGGTATCCGCTGATCGGCGATGTGCGGGGGGCGGGGCTGCTCCAGGGCGTCGAGTTCGTCCGGGACCGGGCGTCCAAGGCGGCGTTCCCGGCGGACGTCCGGCCGGGCAAGCTCGTGGAACGGGCGGCGCGCGAGCGGGGGCTCATTCTACGCTGCGGCAACGAATTCGCCACGCTGGCTCCGCCGCTCATCGTCACCGCTCAGGACGTCGATGAGATGTGCGGCATCCTCGGCGAGAGCATCGGCGCC
>VBAO01000306.1 GCA_005883865.1 Candidatus Segetimicrobium genomatis | reverse complement strand
CCCGGCACGGCTCCTCGCATTGCTCGGAAGCCTGCTCCTTCGGGAGGACCGCGACTTCCACACGATCCAGACGATCGAGAGCGCCTTCCGCCTGTTTGCCCACCTGCGCAAGACGGCGGCCGCGGCGAACGTCCTGGTCGCCGCGGCGCGGTACCTGGCCGCGCACGCGCCCACCGTGCGGGCGCAGGGGCAGACGTTCCAGATCGCCTACCGGCTCCACCGGGGCGAGCGTCTCTTCGAGGCTCAACCGTGATGCCGCCGGTGATCGGCCGCGTACGACCTACAAATGGCGGGCTCCGGCAAGCGGAGGGAGTTCACGGCGGCATCTCGAAACTGTCCTGCCCAAGTCCAAGGCCGCTTGCCGAAGATTGCCGACGGGGGGAGCGCATGCGAAGGGATCAGGTGCACGAGATCGTGACGCTGGGGATGACGGGCCGGCTCTCCCGGCGGGAGGTGATCGCCCGCCTGGCCCTGTTGGGACTGTCGTCGAGCGCGATCGCCTCGGCGCTCGCGGGGGCCGGACTCCAGCCCGCGCGGGCCGCCGCGCCGGGACGGCGGGGGGAGAGCGGGGTCCTGAAAGTGCTCTACTGGCAGGCCCCGACGATCGTCAACCCCCACCTGTCGACGGGCACCAAAGACTATCACGCATCGCACCTGTGCACGGAGCCGCTGCTGACCCTCGACGCCGCCGGTGTCTTCACGCCGGTGCTGGCCGCCGAGGTGCCGTCTCGGGCCAACGGCGGTGTGGCGGCGGATGGGAGGTCCGTGACCTACAAGTTGAAGCCGGGGGTCAAGTGGGCAGACGGCCAACCGTTCACGGCCGATGACGTGGTCTTCACCTACCAGTTCGTGGCCAATAAAGAGACGGGGGCCATCACGCTCAACACCTACATCGATGTCGAGAAGGTGGAAGCCCTCGGCCCCTACGCGGTGAAGATCACGTTCAAGACGCCGACGCCGGCCTGGTTCGTTCCGTTCGTCGGCGAGAATGGACAGATCATCCCCAGGCACGCGCTGGAGGCCTATGTCGGCGCCAACGCCCGAAACGCGCCGTTCAACCTGAAGTCGTTCGGGACCGGGCCCTACAAGGTCGAGTCGTTCCGGCCGGGGGACCTCGTGATCTACTCGATTAACGACAATTACCGGGACCCGACCAAGCCGGCCTTCCAGCAGGTACAGATCAAGGGAGGCGGCGATGCGGTCTCGGCCGCCCGCGCGGTGCTCGAGACCGGGGAGTACGATTACGCCTGGAACCTGCAGGTCGAGTGGCCGGTGCTCCAGGCCATGACTCGAGCCGGAAAGGGTGTGGTGTTCACCGAGCGCGGCTCCGGGGTCGAGCAGATCTTCTGCAACCAAACCGACCCCAACAAGGAGATCGACGGGCAGCGGTCGTCGGTCAAGGCCCCCCATCCCTTCCTGACCGACATCAAGGTCCGGCAGGCGCTCAGCATGGCGGTGGACCGGGAGACGATGGCCACGCAGTTGTACGGGCAGGAAGGGGACGCGACATCGAATATCCTCACGACCCCGGCCCGGCTCGCGTCAAAGAACACCAAGATGGTCTTCGACATCGCGAAAGCTAACCAGCTCCTCGATGTAGCCGGATGGCAGCGGGGCCCGGACGGGATCCGCCAGAAGGGCGGGGTGAAGCTGCAGGCTACCTACGTCACCAGCGTCAACTCGCTGCGCCAGAAGGAACAGCAGATCGTCAAAGACGGATTCGCCAAGATCGGCGTCGCGGCGACCCTTCAGTCCGTTGATGCAGGTGTGTTCTTCAGCAGCTCCCCGGGGAACAACGACACCTACGCGCACTTCTATCGGGACCTCGAGATGTTCACGCAAACATTCAGCTCGCCGTTCCCCAGCCAGTACATGGCCCGGCACTACAGCGGCGACCCGGCGCGGAACCTCGCGCAGAAAGAGAACAACTGGGCCGGCTACAACATTACCCGGTGGGTGAACAAGGAGTACAACCAGCTCTTTGATCAGGCCCAGTCCGAGCTCGATCCAAAGAAGAACGACGCCCTTTGGATCAAGATGAACGATATCGTCGTCGGCCAGGCGGTTTCCATCCCCCTCATCGACCGCAGATTCGTGTCGCAGCGAGACCCGGAACATCGCCGACTGGAGGCGCAAAGCGTAGGAGCCGGCGGAGGCCTGCCCGTGGGCGACGGGGAGGGGCGCGGGATCATCGGGCGAGAGACGAACGGCTGGCTCTCCCGGCGGGAGGTGCTGGTCCGCCTGGCCGCGCTGGGGCTGTCGTCGCGCGCGCTCGCCTCAGGGCCGGCGCGCGCGGCCGCGCCACCAAAGCGCGGGGGGAGCGGCGTCCTCAAGCTGCTCTACTGGCAGGCCCCCACGATCCTGAACGCGCACCTGGCCTTCGGGGTCAAAGATTTTCACGCATCCCACGTGGTCACCGAGCCGCTCCTGACCGTGGACGCCGCCGGGAAGTTCAGGCCCGTGCTGGCCGCCGAGGTGCCCACCCGGGCGAACGGCGGCCTCGCCGCCGACGGCAGGTCGGTCACCTACAGGCTCAAGCAGGGGGTCAAGTGGGCCGACGGCCGCCCGTTCACGGCGGATGACGTCGCGTTCACGTTTCAGTTCGTCAGCCACAAGGAGACCGGGGCGATCACCTACGCCAGCTACCAGAACGTGCGCACGGTGGAGCCGCTCGATCCGTATATCGTCAGGATCACCTTCGAGCACCCCACGCCCGCCTGGTACGTGCCCTTCGTCGGCTCGAACGGGCAGATCCTGCCCCGCCACGCCCTGGACCCCTACATCGGGACCAACTCGCGCAACGCGCCGTTCAACATCAAGGCCTTCGGCACGGGACCGTATACCGTCGAGACGTTCCGGCCGGGGGACCTGGTCGTGTACTCGGTCAACGAGTACTACCGGGATCCCGCGAAGCCGGCGTTCGATCGGGTGCAGCTCAAGGGCGGGGGCGACGCCGTCTCGGCCGCCCGGGCGGTGCTGGAGACCGGGGAGTACGACTACGCCTGGAACCTCCAGGTGGAGTGGCCGATCCTCGAGCAGATGCTGCGCGGCGGCAAGGGGGATCTCCTCACCGTCGGTGGCGGCGGGGTCGAGCAGATCTGGGTCAATCAGACTGATCCCAACAGAGAGGTCGATGGGCAGCGCTCATCGCTCAAGGCGCCCCACCCGTTCCTCGCGGACCCGAAGGTCCGGCAGGCGATCGGCCTGGCGATCGACCGCGAGACGATCGCGAAACAGCTCTACGGGCCGACCGGGGACGCGACGCCGAACATCCTCACGACGCCGACCCGGCTCACCTCGAAGACCACCAAGGCCGCGTTCGACATCGCCGGGGCCAACCGGTTGCTGGACGAAGCCGGGTGGCAGCGGGGCCCCGACGGGATTCGGTCGAAGGGCGGGGTCAGGATGCAGGTCACCTACGCGACCAGCGTCAACACGCTCCGCCAGAAGGAGCAGGAGGTCGTCAAGGCCGGGTGGACGCAACTCGGGATCGCCGTCACCCTCAGGGCGGTCGATGCGTCGGTGTACTTCGGGAGCATGCCGGGGAACAACGACACCCTGGCGCACTTCTACACCGACGTAGAGATGCACACCCAATCGTACTCGTCCCCCTTCCCGGCGTCGTACATGGCGCGGTACTATAGCGGCGACCCGGCGAAGGACATCCCGCAGCGGGAGAACAACTGGTCGGGCCAAAACATCTGCCGGTACGTCGACACGGCGTACAACGCGCTGTACGACCGCGCCCTGGCGGAACTGGATCCCCAGAAGAACGATGCCCTGTGGATCAAGATGAACGATCTGATCGTGGCCCAGGGCGTGTCGCTGCCGATCATCGACCGCAAGGAGGTCTCGGCCCGGGCCAAGACGCTCGATACGGGGCCGAACATGACGCCGTTCGACAGCCAGACGTGGAACATCGCCGACTGGAGGCGCACGGGTTAGGCCACTGCCGCTCAGGCACCTGGAGGGCGCACGATGACCGCCTACATCACCCGCCGGCTCGTGACCTCCATTCCCACGCTGGTGCTCATCAGCATGGTCGTCTTCGGGATCCTGGCGCTCGCGCCGGGCGACCCCCTCGGCCAATTCGCCGCCAACCCCGACATCCCGCCCGAGGTCCGGCAGAACATCCTGCATCAACTGGGGCTCGACGAGCCCATCCCCATCCGGTACGTCAAATGGTCGACGGCCTTCCTGCGGGGCAACTGGGGATATTCATTCGCCAGCCACATGGAGGCGAGCCGGCTCATCCTGCAGCGGCTCCCGACGGACCTGTGGGTCGTCGGCTCGGCGTACCTCGTCGCCGTCCTCGTTGCGATCCCGATCGGCGTGCTCTCGGCGATCAAGCAGTACTCCCTGTTCGATCAAATCGCCACGACCGGGGCGTTTATCGGGTTCTCCCTGCCGACGTTCTTCACCGGGGTGCTCCTGATCATCATCTTCAGCGTCAAGCTCAGGCTGCTGCCGTTCATCTACAACGTTCAGGTCACCGATCCCGTGGGCATGCTCCGG
>VBAO01000305.1 GCA_005883865.1 Candidatus Segetimicrobium genomatis | reverse complement strand
GGCCTGATAGGCGTGGACGTAGTTGCGCAGGATCTCGGAGTTGTCGTACAGCATCTTCTCGAAATGCGGGACGGTCCACGACGCGTCGACCGAGTACCGGTGGAACCCTCCGCCCAGCTGATCGTACATCCCGCCCCGCCCCATCTTCTCCAGCGTCCGCGTGACGATCAGGAGGGCCTGGGGGTCCCGGGTCCGGTCGTGGCGGCGCAGCAGAAGTTCGATGGCGCCGGAGTGCGGAAACTTCGGCGCGCCGCCGAACCCGCCGTTGTGCACGTCAAACTGCCGCTCGATGCCCGCGACCGCCTCGTGGACGAGCGCGGGCGTCAGGAGATCCTCGGAGCTCTGGGCGGTGCCGAGGCGGTGGAGCGCCTGAAACAGCTCGCCGGCGTAGGCATGCGCCTGCTCGCGCTTGGTCCGGTAGAACTCCGCCACCGCGAGCAGGACCTGCCTGAATCCCGGCCGGCCCATCGCGCTCTCGGGGGGGAAGTAGGTGCCCCCGAAAAACACCTTGCCGTCCGGGGTCAGAGCCGCCGTGAGCGGCCATCCTCCCTGGCTGCTGATCGCGCTCACGGCGTTCTGGTAGCGGATGTCGATGTCCGGGCGCTCGTCCCGGTCCACCTTCACCGGGATGAAGTGGGCGTTGATGATCTGGGCGATCTCGGGGTTCTCGTACGATTCACGATCGATCACATGGCACCAGTGGCACCAGACGGCGCCGATATCGAGGAGGATCGGTTTGTCCTCGGCCCGCGCGCGTGCAAACGCCTCCGCCCCCCACGGGTACCACTCCACCGGCTGGTGGGCGGCAGATCTCAGATAGGCGCTCGTGGACGATGCAAGATGGTTCGGCAAGCGCGGCACCTCCGCTCGCCCTCCATTATAGCGGTTGTCCTCTCTGCGGGTTTCCTCGACCGGGGAGACGGCGGGATTTAATGAGAAAGATCACTATGTCTCGGTCACCGATGGCAAACCATTCCACCTTTCCTTCCTTCACAATGGCTACCGTCCCTGGAACGGAGATAGAGTAGCGGCCCGAATTCGATCTAAGTTGAGATCAGCTTTTCGCCGCCGCCATAATAACGTTGGCGACCTCGCGCGGACGGGATACCATCACTGCGTGGCTTGCGCCGGGCACTAAGGTCGCCTTTGCGTCTATGCGCTGGGCCATCCAGCGCTGGCACTCAGGATTGATGATCCCATCCGCTCCTGCGACGACATACCAGGACGGATGCTCCCGCCATGCCGGTGGTCCGGACTTAAACGCGAAACGCGCGGCATCCGCGGGCCCCTGGACAGCGGCCATGACGCGCGCCTCAACGGGATCGACGTCTTGTGCGAACAGCCGCGGAAACTGGTCCTGCGGGAACGCAAAGAATCCATTCTTGTCGACTACGATGTACTTCGCGGATTCCAGCGCGGGAAAGCGACCGACGAGGTCCGCGGCACTCTCGTCAGTATCGGGCGCGAACGCCGCGACGTATACCAGCGCACTCACGTTCGGCGCCTCGTGGGCGGCTTGCGAGATGACGACACCACCGAACGAATGACCAACGACCACCACCGGCGCGTCGAATTTGTCGATCGCCCGGCGGGCTGTTGCGGCGTCATCGACGATCGACGTCAGCGGTAGCTGCACGGCGACCGCGTAGTGGCCGGCGTCTTGGAGCATCGGGATCAATTTGCTCCAGGACGACCCGTCGGCATCCGCCCCGTGAACCAACACAATATTCGCAGCCATCTTTTTTCTCCTCCTCCTGATCCTTGCAGTTTTGAACTGGTGATCCAATCGCCTTCAAATTTAATGCGGGTTTAATGCGAGGCGGCGGTCTCAGGCACAGGGAACGGGACCAAAGGGAAAATTCGGGAGGCGCTCCCCCACTGGCTTCTCACCGTCTTCGGCCCCAGTCGCCGGTGCCTACCGCCCGTCAGCCGTCCTCCGGAGTTACCCCCGAAGTACACTTGACCAGCCCTCGGCGTCCACGTGCAGGAGCTTTTGAGTCGGCTACCCTTGCCAGTCGGCTTGCGCCTCCGGACATATTAGTACCACACCCGCGGTGCCGGAACAATCCGGAAAATGAGTTCGATGGATATGTGGATGGCGTGGATAACTTTGCTTTGTGCGATGCGATCGGGCGCTATCCGGTGCTTTTTTCGACGAAATTCAATCGCAATGTGGTCAAGAGGTTTTCCATCTCGCGGCGCGGCGACTCTTCGGTCCGCGTGCGCACCACGTCGAGGACCGCCGCATACGCGTCGATCGCGAGCCGCGCCTCGTCCAGGTTCTTTTCCACCTTGCTCGTCAGCGGACTTGCCACCAGACCCATGCCCTCCCATGCCTTGGCCGCGAGCAGGCTCAGGACCCACGAGAGGAGATCGGACGCGGACAACGCGGCGAGCGGGATGCCCTGCTCGCCGGCGGCCCCTGAGCCAGGCCGGCCGGACGTTCCGGCGTCCGGGGCCTGC
>VBAO01000304.1 GCA_005883865.1 Candidatus Segetimicrobium genomatis | reverse complement strand
GAGGAGCACCGGGTCGGTGCCCGGCCGCAGCACCTCCAGGGGGTGCGGCTCAAACGTCACCGCGACCGACCGCGTTCCGCTGCCGTGCGCGTGGGCGACCGCGTGGCGGATCACCTGCTGATGGCCGAGGTGGAGGCCGTCGAACGTTCCGAGCGCGAGCACCGAGTCCCCGGGGGGCTTGTCCCCCGCCTGCTCCCCGATCTTTCCGCGGGGAGATCTTTCAGCGGGGGGGAACTCACTGAGGCCGCGGACGGTGAGCAACGACCCCCCCTCCGGCTCCGGCCAGCACCTTGAACGGCCGCAGTACCCCGCCGTCCACCCGGGCAAGCGCGATCAAGGTGCCGCGCCGGCTGCGGAGGCGCACGGGTCCGTCCTCCGGGATGCCGGACGCCCCCACCTTCCACAGCGGCACCGACGCTGCGTTCCGGGAGATCCACGACCGGCAGGTGCGCGACGGCCTGGTCCATCGGGATCACGCAGTCCCCGAGCGCGTCCCCGGCGGCGGAGGCGGCCACTTCCTCGAGCGTCATCGCATCCCGGATCCCAAACCGGCCCGCCCGCGTGCGCACCATGAAATGGGCGTAGCCTCCGACCCCCAGGGCATCGCCCACGTCCGCGCAGAGCTTCCGAATATACGTGCCCTTGCCGCAGGCCACCTCCAGGAACGCCGATTGGCGGTTCCGATCGAACCGGAGGATCTCGATGCGGTGCACGGTGACCGGCCGGGGCTGGAGATCCACCGTCTCTCCGCGCCGCGCGAGCTGGTACAGCCGGGCGCCCCCGTGGTGGATGGCGGACACCATGGGCGGGACCTGAAGAATCTCCCCGGTGAACCGCTTGAGGACGGCCTCCAGCCCGGCTTGGGTGAGGGGACGGCGCGCGGCCGGCGGGTCGGGGGCCGGGAGCGGCTCGCCGTACGCGTCTCCGGTGGTCGTCCGGATCCCCCATCGAAACTCCACCCGGTACTCCTTGTCCGCCTCCATCAGGAACTCGGCCAGCCGCGTCGCCCGGCCGAGGCAGCAGACGAGCACGCCGGCCGCCCCGGGATCGAGCGTCCCGGTGTGGCCCACCCGCTGGAGACCGGCGGCCCGCCGCACGAGATCGACGACATCGTGCGAGGTCATCCCCGGGGGCTTCAAGACGATCAGGACGCCGTCCATCGCCTCACGGGGCGGCTGCGCCCAGCTCCCGGCGAACGACGGTGAGGGTCCGGCGGATCACCTCGTCGAGCGGCGCCTTGGCCGTGAACCCGGCGGCGGCCGCGTGCCCACCGCCGCCCATGGCCTCGGCGATCACGTGGGCCCGAACGCCTCCCATCCCGCGGAGGCTGACGTGGATGCCCTCCTCCTCCATCGCCGCGCCCGTTTCCCGGAGCATCGCCTGGGTCACCGAGGTCCACGCGACCCGGCCGTCGTCGGAGAGGGTCAGACCGCTGAGCGCCCTGCCCAGCAGGCGGACCGACGCGGCCGACCGGTTCTCGTACACCTGGCGGAAGACGCCCGCGGGGCTGGCCCCGGCGCCCATCAACTCCGCGGCGAGCTGGAAGCTCCGGGGCGTGACGCTCGTGTAGTGAAAACTGCCGGTGTCCGTCATGAGCGCCGTCAGGAGGCAGGTGGCGGTGTCCGCATCCGGCCGCGGATGCAGGATCCTGACGATGGGATACACCACCTCCGCGACGGCGGCGGCATCGACATCCCACAGCACCAGGTCGCCGTATCCGGTGTTGCTGACGTGGTGGTCGATGTTCACCCGGAGCGGAACGCCGGCGGCGTGAGCCGCCAGCCGGCCGGCGCGCTCGGGGACGCTGCACTCCATGAAGACCACGGTATCGAACGTCTCGCCCTCCGGGATGGCGGTCACCACCCGGTCGATCGAGGGGAGAAACCGGTACATCTCCGGGACGCCGTCGGAGCTGCCGACCGTGGCGCGCTGCCCCCGCGCCCACAGCGCCTTGGCCAGCGCCAGCGTCGACCCCAGACAGTCGCCGTCCGGCGCCTCGTGGTTGAGCAGGAGGATGTTACGCCGGCTCTTGAGGGTCTCCGCGACGGTCTCCGCCGGGGACATCGCTCCGCCTCTCTCCGTCGACCTCGATCACCCGGCGCAGCAGGCGCTGCACGCGCACGCCGCGCTCGATCGACTCGTCCAGCTTGAAGTGAATCGCGGGGATGAAGCGAAGCCGGATCCGCCGGGCCAGTTCCCTCCGGACAAACCCCTGGGCGTTGCCCAGGGTGGCCATGGTCTCCGCCTTCGCCGCCGCGTCGCCCAGGATGCTGACGAAGACCTTGGCGTGCCGCAGGTCCATGCTCAACTCCACGTCGGTGACCGAGACAAAGCCGATCCGTGGGTCCTTCATCTCCCGCTGGAGAATCGCGCTGACCTCGATCTTGAAGAGCTCCCGGAGGCGGGCGAGGCGGACACTCATGACGCGCTCACCGCATCTCGACGGCGAAATCCAGCACGACGAGGTCGCCGTGCCGGTCGATCGCTTCGGCGACGTGCGCCAGCACCTGGTCGGCGTGCCGCGCATCGGTGCTGACGCAGGCGACGGCCAGGCCCGCCCGCCGCCAGGAGTCGTGGTGCGCCACCTCGGCCGCGGCCACATGAAACCGATGGTGGAGCCGGTCGAGGAGCGACTTCAGGATCCGTCGTTTGTCCTTGAGGCTCCGCGTGCCGGGAAGGCTGCATTCGACGCGCAGGACGCCCACCACCATCCGCCTGCTGGTCCCCGAAGGGACGCCCTCCCCCTAGACCGGCTTCGCCTCGACGGCGAACGCCTCGATGACGTCTCCCTCTTTCACGTCGTTGTAGCGCTCGAGACCGATGCCGCACTCGTAGCCCTCGGTCACTTCGCGGACGTCCTCCTTGAACCGTCGCAGGGACCCGATCGTGCCCTCGTGGACCACGACCCCGTCGCGAATCAGGCGCACCCGGGCGCCCCGGACCATCCGCCCCGTCGTGACGTAGGACCCCGCGATCGTCCCCACGCGGCTGATCGAGTAGACCTTGCGCACGTCCGCGCGCCCCAGCACCACTTCGACCATCTCCGGCGCGAGGAGCCCGCGGGCGAGCTTCTTGACGTCGTCGAGGACTTCGTAGATGACCCGGTAGAGGCGGACGTCCACCCCGTGGGTCTCCGCCAGGCGCCGGACCTGGGGCTCCGGCCGGACATTGAACCCGATCACCCGCGCGACGCTGGCCGCGGCGAGCATGATGTCCGACTCCGTGACATTGCCCACGGCCGCGTGCAGGATCGTGATGACGATCTCCCGGCTCCCGAGTCGCTCCAGGGCGGCGACGAGCGCCTCGATCGACCCCTGCACGTCGCCCTTGACGATGAGGCGGAGCTCCCGGCGCTCCGTCCCGGCACCCGCCTCCTTGGAGATCTCCTCCACGCTGAGTTGACGGGTCTTCGTCTGTTCCGTCGCCCGGCGGCGCTCGGTCCGCTCCTCCGCGACGGCTTTGGCGATGCGCTCGTTCGTCACGACCTCGACGAGGTCGCCCGCGGCCGGAACGTCGCTGAGCCCGATCACTTCGACCGGCATGCTGGGGCCGGCGTCCTGGATCCGGACCCCCTTGTCGTCGGCCATCGCCCGGATGCGCCCAAACGTCTCGCCCACGACGACCGCGTCGCCGATGTGCAGCATCCCGTCCTGCACCAGCACGGTGGCCACCGGCCCCCGCCCCTTCTCCAGCCGGGCTTCGATGACCGTGGCCCGGGCGGGCTTTTCCGGGGTGGCCCGGAGATCCCGCAGCTCCGCCACCAGGAGGATCATCTCCAGAAGCTTGTCCAGCCCGGTCCCCTGGCGGGCGGACACGGGGACCATGATCGTATCGCCGCCCCACTCCTCGGGCACGAGCCCGAGATCCACCAGTTGCTGCTTGACGCGATCGGGGTTCGCCTGGGCGAGGTCGATCTTGTTGATCGCGACGATGATCGGCACCCGCGCGGCCTTGGCGTGGTTGATCGCCTCGATCGTCTGGGGCATGCCCCCGTCGTCGGCGCCCACCACGAGCACCGCGATGTCGGTCACGTGGGCGCCGCGGGCCCGCAGCGCGGTGAAGGCCTCGTGGCCCGGGGTGTCGAGGAACGTGATCGGCTTCCCCCGCGCCTCGACCGTGTACGCGCCGATGTGCTGGGTGATCCCTCCGAACT
>VBAO01000391.1 GCA_005883865.1 Candidatus Segetimicrobium genomatis | reverse complement strand
CGACGACGGATACATCGCCGCTGTTAGAGTTCGTAATATACGCAACCGGTCTCGGGGTGACCCAGGCCCCCGCCGGCCCCGCAAGGGCCACCACTCCCACCAGGCACAACCACAGCGCTAGCCGCAACCCCCTCATCGAACCCCTCCTCGACGTCGGTTACCCACGACGTCCACAATAAACAGCACCGGCTCGCGGGCGCGATCCGGCGAGACCAGGAAACAGGCCGACAAAAACCCAGCGACCAGGATCAGGGAAAATGAGGAAACGGGCGACGAAAACTTCTTAGGGTTCTACACGGGGTCCTACACGCGCTCGATGGCCAGGCTGACCGCCTCGCCCCCGCCGAGGCACACCGCGGCGATCCCGCGGCGGGCGTTTCGTTCCTGCAACGCATGCAGCAGCGTCGTGAGGATCCTCGCCCCGCTGGCCCCGAGGGGGTGGCCGAGCGCGACCGCTCCGCCGTGGACGTTGACTTTTTTCGAGTCCAGCCCCAATTCCCGGTTGATCGCAAGCGCCACCGCGGAGAAATCAGCCGTTTGATGGCGTCGGCTGTCGCGATGGTGAACCACTCGGGCGCGGTCGCGGTGACCGCCTGTCCGACGATCCGGGCCAGGGGGCGCGCCCCCAGCCCCTGCGCCGCCTCCGCGGCCGCGATGACGACCGCGGCCGCTCCGTCGCTGATCGACGACGCGTTCGCCACGGTGACGGTGCCCCCGTCCTCGAACACGGGGCGGAGCGTCGAAAGGCGCTCCGGGTTGAAGCGGCGGGGTTCCTCGTCTTCGGCCACGACGCGCGCGGCCCCATGGTCTCCGGACACCTCCACGGGGACGATCTCACGACGGAAATGTCCCGACTCGATCGCCGCGAGGGCCCGGGTGTAGGAGCGCCGCGCAAACGCGTCCTGCTCCTCCCGCGAGATCCGATGCTCGCGGACCAGCAGCTCGGCGCAGTTGCCCATGTGCATGTCGTTGTACACGTCCCACAGGCCGTCTTTGATCATGGAATCCACGAGCGTGGCGTGCCCCAGCCGGTATCCGGCCCGGGCCCGGTCGAGGAGGTAGGGGGCGGCGCTCATGTTCTCCATGCCGCCCGCCACGATGATGTCCGCATCGCCGGCGATGATCGCCTGGGCGCCCAGCATCACGGCCTTGAGCCCCGAGCCGCACATCTTGTTGAGGGTGGTGGCGGGGACGGTGTTCGGCAGCCCGGCATACAGCGACGCCTGGCGCGCAGGCGCCTGGCCCAGCCCGGCGGAGAGGATGTTGCCCATGTAGACCTCGTCGACGCGCTGAGGGGGCACCTGCGCCCGCCGGACCGCCTCGGCGATGGCGACGCTTCCCAGCCGGGGAGCGGGGACCGGCGCCAGGCCTCCCATGAACCGGCCGATCGGGGTCCGCGCCGCGCTCAGAATCACGACGTCCCGCATAGGAATCCCTCCCCCACGGGTACGTTGGACGACCCTCGGTGCATTCCCTATATCGAATTGACACTCGCGGTGAACGGATGATATGTTTGGTGCGGCGCTAGCCCGGTCACCGGGCCGGCGCCGTCGTGTAGGGAGGCTGCGGTGGAACGCAAGCTGGCGATGGAACAGGCCGCATCCCTGCTCCTGGGCGAAGAGCAGGACGGCGAATGGGTCGTCGGGGGTGTGGGAGCGCGGCGCCTTGCGCGTGAGCACGGAACGCCCGTGTACGTCTTGGACGAGGCGCGCCTGAGGGCCAACTGCCGCGCCTACGTGACGGCGCTCCGAGACACCTACCCGAACTCTCAGGCCATCTTCGCCAGCAAGGCCCTCTGCTGCATGGCGACCTGCCGCCTGGCGTACGACGAGGGCATGTGGGTGGATGTCGTCTCGGCCGGGGAGATTCACACCGCGCTCCGCGCGGGGGTGCCCGCGGGCGCGCTCATGCTGCACGGCAACAACAAGACGCGAGAGGAGCTGGCCCTGGCGATCGAGGCCGGCGTCGGCCGCATCGGCGTGGACAACTTCAATGACCTCGAGTGGCTGGATGCGTTGACGCGCGAAGCGGGGCGCCGGGTGGACGTCCTCCTGCGGCTCACCCCCGGCATCGAGCCGCACACCCACAAGGCCATCGTCACCGGCGGCGTCGACAGCAAGTTCGGCTTCGGGATTCCCGACGGCACGGCCCAGGCCGCGGTCCGCCGGACGCTGGAGCTCCCCGGGGTGCGCCTGCGCGGGCTCCACTGCCACATCGGCTCGCAGGTCATGGAGTTGGCCCCCTTTGAGCAGGCCGCGCACTCGATGATGGAGATCGCCGCGTGGATGGCCCGTGACTGTGGGGTTTCCGTGGAGGAGCTCGATCTGGGGGGCGGGCTCGGAATCCGCTACCTGCCCGCCGACCGCCCTCCCGCGATCCGCGATTACGTGACGACCCTCGCGGGCATCGTCAGGGATCGCGCGGGGGCGGCCCGCATCCCGCTGCCCAGACTCATGGTCGAGCCCGGCCGGTCGATCGTGGGGGACGCGGGCGCGACGCTGTACCGGATCGGCGCCATCAAACCGATCGCCGGCATCCGCACGTACGTTTCGGTCGACGGGGGCATGTACGAGAACCCGCGCCCGGCCCTGTATCAGGCCCGGTACGAGGCGGCGCTCGCGGAACGGCTGCGCGAGCCGCGCCGGGCGCCCGTCACGATCGCCGGCCGCTGCTGCGAATCCGGGGACGTCCTCATCTGGGAGACGGCCTTGCCCGAGCCCCGCCCGGGGGACCTGCTGGTGATCTTCAGCACGGGGGCCTATACCTACTCCATGGCGGGCAACTACAACCGGTATCCGCGCCCCCCGGTCGTCTTTGTCCAGGACGGGAAGGCCAGGGTCGTGGTGGGGCGCGAGACCGTCGACGACCTGTTGTCCAAGGACGTCCCGCCCGCCTGACCGGCCGGGACCGGCATGTTCAGAACCGATCCCCGCACGCTGCTCTTCCTGCTCCCCGCGGTGCTCATCGCGGCAACCTGCCATGAGTTTGCCCATGCCCTCGTGGCCGATCGCCTTGGGGATCCGACCCCCAGGCAGCTCGGCCGGCTGACCCTCAATCCCCTGGTGCACCTGGATC
>VBAO01000390.1 GCA_005883865.1 Candidatus Segetimicrobium genomatis | reverse complement strand
CGCCTCGTGCTGTCCTGCGGGGATCTGCCGGCGGACTATCTGGAAGCCCTGGCCAACCGGTTCCAGGTGCCGCTCCTCTACGTACGGGGGAATCACGATCGCTATTACCGCGAAAGCCCGCCGCCCGGCGAGAACATCCACGGCCGCGTCGTCATCGTGGGGGGCCTCAAGATCCTCGGGTTCGAGGGCTCGCCCTGGTACAACGGTGACGGCGTGCAGTACACGGAGTGGCAGATGTGGTGGCGGGTCCAGGCCGCCCGGCCGGCGATGTGGAAGGCCCGCGGGGTCGACATCGTAGTGACCCACACCCCGCCCTTCGGGGTGAACGACGGCGAGGATCTCGTTCACACCGGGTTCAAAGCGTTCCGGCCGCTCGTCGAGGCGCTCCGGCCTCGCTACTTCATCCACGGGCACACCCACCTGTCCTACACGCCCAGGGCGGCCCGGATCACCACGGTCGGTGGCACCCAGGTCGTCAACGCGTTTCGCTCGGTGCTCCTCCCCGTCGAGGCGCGTGATCCGCTTCCCGCATAGGTCGACCCCGGATATCGATGGCCGCTCCCTTCAAAGAATTTGAGGTCGCGCAGCGCGCGCACGGCGCCCTCGCCGCGCGGCCGCTGGGGGTGATCCAGGTCCCGGTGACCGAGATCGTGGGCAGCGTCGGACGGGCCCGCTACTTTCCCCGTGGCCTGCGGCCCGGCCGCGGGCTCACCCCCTCGCGGGTCCGCCGGCTGGTGGCCGCGCTCAACCATGGGGAAGCGCTCCCCCCGGTCCTGCTCTATCGCCTCGGCCACGAGTATTACATCGTGGACGGGCACCACCGGGTCGCGGCGGCCCAGCTGGCCGGGCAGCAGGACGTCGACGCCGAAGTCGTCGCGTTCCTGCCGGAAGGGGGATCCCCGGAGGATGTTGTGGCGCGCGAGCGCATCCTGTTCGAGCAGCAGACCGGGATCACGACGATCGTGCTGCATGAGATGGGTCAGTACCCGAAGCTGCTGCGGTGGATCGAGGATTTCCAGCGTCAGCGGGGACGGTCGGTCAAAGGAGCCGCGCGGGACTGGTACGCCAAGGTCTACCTCCCTGCGGTGGATCAGGTGAAGGAACGCCGCCTCCTGCGATACTTCCCGGGCCGGTCGGTGGGGGACGTGTTCGTCTACCTGGGGGATCATAAATGGATCATGAGCAAGGCCGCGGGGCGGGACATCGGAATGCGGGCGGCCGTGGACAGCTTCGCCCGCTACCTCGCCACCAGCCGCGGACCCCAGGGGTTTGCCCGCTGGCTCAGTACGCTGCGCCGGCGGCGGGCCCCGGGGTAGGCCCTAGAGCGGTGGAACGCGGCGCCCCCACCCGGTGGCGCTCTCGTAGGCCGCCGCGGCTCTCAGCACGGTCATCTCGTCGAACGGGCGGCCGGCCAGCTGGAGCCCGACCGGCAGCCCCGTTTCGGTAAACCCGCACGGCACGCTCAGGCTCGGAAATCCCGTGAAGCTGAACGGCCGGTTGAGGACGGGCGATCCCGTGGAGGCGAGCCCCTCCGGCGCCGGGCCGAGCGCGGCGGGGGTCGCGATCGCATCCACCTCTCGCAGCACCGCGCGGAGGCCCCGGATCACGACGGTTCGAACCTGCTGCGCCCGCACGTAGGTCGGAGCCGGGATCTGGAGCCCGGTCTCGATGGTGGCGCGGAGCTTGCTGCCGTAGTCGTCCGGGCGCGCGCGGTACCGGTCGAGGTGGACGGCCGCCACCTCGGCGTTGACGATCACCTCGTGCGCTTCCATCCCGGCCTCGAACTCCGGCGGCAACCGGATCTCACGGACGGCGCACCCGACCGTTTCGAGCACGCGGAGGGCGGTTCGGTATAACTCCTCCGCCTCCGGGTCCACCCCGTCTGTAAAGTACCGGTCCGGGATCCCAACGCGGAGTCCCTTCCCCCCCTCGTCATGCTCGTCGAGGAACGCGGCGTACCGTGGCGGCGCGGGTGCCGACAGGGTCGCCGGGTCGTGCGCATCGGGGCCGGCGATCGCCTCGAGGATCAGGGCGACGTCGCGGACGGTGCGCGCCATCGGTCCCGGGTGATCGAGCGTCCAGGCGAGCGGGTGCACCCCGTGCCGGCTCACCCGGCCGAACGTCGGCTTGAGCCCCACCACGCCGCAAAAGGCCGACGGCCGGACGATCGAC
>VBAO01000389.1 GCA_005883865.1 Candidatus Segetimicrobium genomatis | reverse complement strand
GATGCGATGCCTGAGTTTCTTACCGTCTTGCCGCCGCAAGAAGCCCGCGCCCGCTTCGCCCAAGCCTACACGCCGCGCCCCCGAGGGACCGAACGGGTCACGTTGCGCGACGCGTACCGGCGGGTCCTGGCGGTCGACGTCATCGCGCACGAGGACCTCCCCGAGTTCGACAAGTCCACGGTCGACGGGTATGCGGTGCGCGCGGCGGACACCGCGGGCGCCGCCGAACGGGGTCCCGCGCACCTCGAGGTCGTGGGGGAGGTCCAGATGGGGACCCGACCGGGGTTTGCGGTCGGGCCGGGAGAGGCCGCGCGGATCCCGACGGGCGGAATGCTCCCACCGGGCGCCGATGCCGTGATCATGGTCGAGCACACCGAGGCGCGGGAAGGCACGGTCGGGGTGGGGCGCCGGGCCGCGGCCGGGGAGAACGTGATCCGCCGCGCCGAGGATGTGCAGGGCGGGGAGGTCGTCCTCCGGCGGGGCGTGCGGCTCCGCCCCCAGGACCTGGGCCTCCTGGCCGGCATCGGGGTCACCGAGGTCGAGGTGTTCCTCCAGCCCCGCGTGGCGGTGCTCGCGACCGGCGACGAGATCATCCCTCCGGGCCGCCGCCCGTCCATCGGCCAGGTGCGCGACATCAATACCTACACGCTCTTCGCGCTCGTCCAGCAGGAAGGCGGGATCCCACAGCTGTACGGGATCATCCCCGACGACCGTGAGGTGCTCCTTCGCACCCTGGAGGACGCCCGGCGGACGACCGAGCTCGTCCTGGTGAGCGGCGGAAGCTCGGTGGGCGTGAAGGATGCCGTGGCGTGGGCCATCACCGCCATGGGGCGTCCCGGGGTGATCGTCCATGGGGTGAGCATCAAACCCGGAAAACCGACGATCCTGGGGGTGGTCGACGGCACGCCGATCATCGGACTCCCCGGCCATCCCGTGAGCGGGATGGTGATCTTCGATGTGTTCGTCCGCGATCTGCTCCGGGGCCTCACGGGCCAGGCCGCGCCCCGGAGTTTCGGCCGGGTGGTGCGGGCCAGGCTGGAACGCCGGATCCCGTCGGCCGGGGGGCGTGAGGACCACGTCCGTGTGCGCCTCGAGGAACGGGACGGGGGGCTGTGGGCGGTCCCGCAACTCGGGAAGTCGGGCGTCATCACCACGATGACCCGGGCCGATGGCCTCGTCGTGGTGCCGCTGGGGCAGGACGGCGTGGCAGAGGGCGCCGAGGTGGCCGTCGAGTTGTTCGAGCCGTAGGGCGATCCTGGCAGTCAAGGGAGGAATGGACGATGATCGTTCCCCTGACGCCGCTGGATTACAAGCGGCGGGCCGTTCGCAACTTCGGGGACAAGATCGGGGTCGTCGACGGGGACCGGCGGTTCACCTACCGGGAGTTCGGCGACCGGGCCGACCGTCTGGCCGGCGCCCTCCGCGCCCTCGGGCTCGCCCCCGGCGACCGGGTGGCGTTCATCTCGTACAACACCCACCACCTCTTGGAGGCCTACTACGGCGTGTTACAGGCGCGAGGCGTGCTCACCCCGATCAACATCCGGCTGTCGAGCGACGACATCGCGTACGTGCTGGAGCATTCGGGCGCGACCGTCCTTCTCTACCACCGCGATTTCCAGGAGATCGTCGACGGCATCCGCCCGCGCCTGCGCGCCCTCCGGCACTGCATCATCGTCGAGGGGCAGGATCCGGAGGCCCATCAGTACGAGGCCCTGCTGGGCCGGGCGACGCCCGACCCCGGGCCGGACATCTTCGAGGTCGACGAGAACGCGGTCTGCGAGTTGTTCTACACGAGCGGCACGACCGGCCGGCCCAAGGGCGTGGCGCTCACCCACCGCAGCCTGGCCCTCCACGCCCTCTACTTCAACCTGACGATGCGGATGTCCGACGCCGACAGGGTGCTGCACGTCGTCCCGCTCTTCCACGTCAACGGGTGGGGCACGCCGCAGGCGCTGACGGCGGCCGGCGGAACCCACGTGATGCTTCGCAAGGTCGTCGCGCAGGACATCCTCCGGCTCATCGAGCGCGAGCGAATCACGATCCTGCTCGGGGTGCCGACGATCTACAACATGCTGATCAACGAGCCGACGATCGGCACGTTCGACCTCACGAGCCTCCGCCAGGCGGTCAGCGGGGGGGCGCCCGCCGCGCCGAGCCTGATCCGCGCGATGGAGGACAAGCTGGGATGCCTCTGCGTCGTGGGGTACGGACTCACGGAGACCTCGCCGCTGCTGTCGAAGGCGCTCCCCAAGGCGCACCTCGGCGGCGCGCCCGACGACGATCTGCGCCGGCGGTCGACCACCGGCTTCGAGATCGTTGGGGTGGATATGCGGGTCGTCGACGCCGAGGGCCGGGAGGTGCCGGCGGACGAGGCCACCGTGGGTGAGATCATTGCGAGGAGCAACGTCGTAATGGATGGCTACTACCGGGATCCGGAGGCCACGGCCGCGGTCATCCGAGACGGCTGGTTCCACACCGGGGACATGGCCGTCGTCGACGCGGAGGGCTACGTCACGATCGTGGATCGCAAGAAGGACATCATCATCAGCGGCGGCGAGAACATCTCCTCG
>VBAO01000388.1 GCA_005883865.1 Candidatus Segetimicrobium genomatis | reverse complement strand
CCCCGCGGGTGCATGCCATCGGGGTTCCGGGCAGGGCAGGAAGGATCCGGCCGCGCCCGCGCGCGGCCGGAGAGAATTGTACCATGGTCTCACCGCGGCGCACAAGCGCCCTCGGGGTCACACAGGAGTGAGGAACAGGAGGGTGGTCGGTGGCGGGAGGATGGGTAGCCCAAGGACCTCAGCGGCGGGAGTGATGAGTGGTGGGCGCCCGAAGCGGTGGCTGCGAGCGGGAAGATTCAGACGAACACAGCGAGCACTACCGGGAGCAACCGCCAGCGGCAGGGTCAGGAGGTATCGAGGCGGATCTGGAGGGCCACACGGGGCTCCTCGGGCAGGAGCCCGTGGCGGAGATCCTCGAGCAACCGACGGGCAATGTTTTTCAGGCTGCCAAACAGCGTGAGCACGGTCTTGCCCTGCGTGGCGGCCAACTGGCGGAGCAGACTCCCATGCTCCAGCAATTGCAGCATGATGTGGGCGATCTGGAGGAGATAGTAATAGGCTTTCAACCCGTCCGGATCGGTGCTGTAGGCATGCTCCAAGTGTAGCTCGCTGGTTTTCTGCAGATTGAACCCCTGATTCTCAATCGTCCAGCGGCAGCGCCCCCCTTTCATCGCGATCTGTCCGACCGTGTCCCGGGTCACAGGGAGATTGGTGATCCAGGCGAAGGTGGTGGTTTTGCCCTCCGCCGTCGTCTCCTCGCACTGCACCGCGTTCACGCTGTACAACCGGTGGTTCGTGGCCTCCACCGTCACCCCGCTGGCCCACCGGTACACCTGTCGCGTCCCGTCCGGCAGCGTGATCTGCAGCGTCTGCTCGGGACTCCGGCCCAGCACCGCCTGAAAGTCGGCCCAGGCGGCCGGCAGCCGCCCCGGTTTGAACGTAAACACGTACGTCCAGCCCTGCGCTTCCACCAGCTCGATGATGGGACGACACGCGTAGAGCGCATCCCCCGTCAGGCAGATCGGCGTCTGCGGACACGCCCCTTTGAGCGCCGGGAGTAACCGCCGCAGGGCCGTCACTTCGCAGTCCTGCTTCCACGCCTCCGCGTCACGGCCCCCGCGCGCCGGCACCTCGGTATTCTCGATAAACGCGGTCCCGATCGACAGCGCCATCCCCCCGGGACCCACCAGCTTCGCTTCCTCGATCATGTGCAGGTACACGTCATGCGTGTCGTGGTGCTGCACCAGACACTGCGGACAGTGCTGCCGCGCAAAGTGCAGGTGCCCGGTCCCGTCGATCGCGATCACGACGCGCCCCAGCAACCGCGCCCCGTCCAGCGCTTTCATGCGGACCAGCCGGCGCAGCATCCGCGTCCGCAGCAGCGCCAGCGGCGCACTCCCCAAATGCCGCAGAAAGTGGTCCAGCGTGTCGTGGACCGGCAACGTCCGTTGCCGCGTGGCCGCCAGCCGGTTCACGTTCGCCAGCACGGGCAGGGCGCTATCCCGCAGGTCAAAGTCCAACTGGCGCCGGCTGCCCAGCTTGCAGCAGAACAGCAACAGCCCCCACCACACGAGAAACCGCTTGTCGTACTCGATGAAGGGGGCAAACCGCGTGTCGGGCAGAGCATCCAGCCAGGCGGAGAACTCGGGCCAGAAGTGCACAATCGTCCGGTAAAACGCCGGCGCTACGAGCGGCCTGCCCGCCGCTTGCGCGCGGTGACGTGCCCCCGGATCTGTGCCAGCGTCAGCGCTGACACTTCCCGGGTCAACTGCCGCAGCCGGCGGTGTTCCGCGATCCAGCCCTGGACCTCCTCGACAAGGTCGACCGGGACATAGACCATCTGCGTCTTGCCCGCCACTTTGGACGAGAGGTAGTGCCCCACGTGCAGCGCGCCCTCGTTACAGTGGCACCCGGGCCGCCCGCAGCGCCGCGCGATCTTCACCAAGCTCGCGGCCAGCACCGGCCCTCGGGCGGCCAACTGCCGGATCCGGGCCTCCAGCCGCTGGCGAATGAGGGTCGGATGGGTGGGAATCCACATCGGCCTTCCCTTCGATACCATGCCGCCGGCATCCGCCCTTGGCTAGACCCTAAGTGTCTGAATTGCCTTTATACTATTCAGTTATCTTGGCCAAAAGTCCTGCTGCGAAGAAAACAAATGCTCGAAGACGGCTCGAGAGAAAACAGCCGCGCAGCCGTGCTCCAGACTCGCTACGGGGACGAGCGGTGCGACGAAATCCTATTCCTCAGCGCTGGGCGCGGGAGGCCGGGGGCCGGATCGCCAGCCCCGACGCGTCCGGGAGCCGGCCGTTCGGGCTTGCGACGGCGAAGAGACGCATGAGGCGCTCGCGGACCTCCAGCCCCGTGCGGAGGCTCCAGCAGTTGACGATCGCGAGCCGGAACCCCCCCGGCGGCATGGCGTGCTGCGCCCGCGGCTTCGCCGGATTGAACGTGATCTGGATGCTCGACACGCCCGGGAAGCGGCGGAGCTGCTCGACCGCCCGAAGGTCGATGCTATAGACGGCGTCGTGCCGGCCGAAGAGCGCCACGCTGTAGCCGGTC
>VBAO01000387.1:679-3500 GCA_005883865.1 Candidatus Segetimicrobium genomatis | reverse complement strand
GCAATGATGGCCACATTCGCGGAGAAGGCGGCCGCGTGCGCACATCCGGCTACCATCGGTGCGATTATGACCAGGGCCAAGCTCTGCCTCATCAGGAGCCTCCCTATCCCGAGAAAACCGCTCATGAACTCAAGATCTGGAAGCCTTCGCGGAGATTGTGTATGAGGTAATTGCCCAGTTAATCCAAACCCGACGACATTCCGCAAGTGATCTGGCCGATCGGTTAGCCTGGTTTTCGCTTAGTTTGGAAGGCAGAGATCGACGTATCGTACCCTAGCGCTTGGAAATACCCCTCAGCACCGGCGCGGCAGGGTGGCCGAGCCGGCTAGCGCTGCCGGCTACTGGTCACAATATACGCCGACACGGCGGCCATCACGATCGCGCCGCCGGCGAAGGTGGTCAGCGCCGGGACCTCTTTGAAGGCCAGCCAGACCCAGACGATCGCGAGGGGCGCTTCGAGGGCGCTCACCAGGGCGGATTCGGTGGCGGAGATGAGCCGGGTCCCAAGCGTCAGCAACAGGAGGCCGAGCCCAAACTGTGTGGTCCCAAAGAGGGCGAGATACCCCATATCCGTCGGACGGACGTTCCAGGGTGCGGCGACCGGCCACACGGCGAGTGGGCAGAGGAACGCCGAGAGACAGGCAGCCGGCAGCATCGGCGTTTCCCGGTGCTTCCGGATGAGGATCATCATCAAGGCCATGCAGAGGCTCGTCCCAATCGCCAGCAGATCACCGAAGAGATGGCCTTCTCTTGTCGCGCCGCCGACCATGACGACGACGCCGAGCAACGCCGCGACGCTCGCCAGCAGCGTCGCCAAGCGCTCCCGCTCGCCGAGCCACAGCCGCGCGATCGCAGCGGTCACAAGCGGGGTGGCCGCGAAAATGATGGTGACGTCTGCGACCGACGTCCGGCGAAATGCGTTGATGAAGAAGATCGTCGCCAGGGTTGAGAGAGAGGCGGCGACCACGCCGGGGACGCCGATGGCTCGGACTGCCGCGAGCGTGCCCCGGCGGTTCTGCCACACGATGAAGCCGGCGATGAACAGCCCCGCAAACACGCCCCGCCAGAACAGCACCGTCCACGCGTCGAGGGGGATCAATCGGGTGAAGAAGCCGGCCGTGCTGTACGCGATCGCCGACGCGGTGGTCAGCAACATCCCAAGCCAATGCTCGCTTCGGTCCCCAGCGACCGCGCGCCGGCCGCTCGTGCCGCCCGCCGAAGACGCCGAGGGGCTCACCGGGCCGGCAACGGCTTGACGAGATTGCGGCATCATTCAACCCCCCAACGTGGGGTCAGCCATTTTCCGCTTGACGGCGGGCCACGAAGACATTAACATATCAATCAAATCTGATTCGTCGACTGACTATATCAGGGAAGGGTTGTCGATGTCAAGCCGAAACCTCGTGGATCTCGCGCAGGCGCTCGCCGATCCTCTCCGGCTGACCATTCTGGAGCGGCTGATGGACGGGCCCACCGCGGTGTCCGAACTCGTCCTCCTCACCCGCCAGGCGCAGTCCAAGGTCTCCAACCACCTGGCCGTGCTCCGGGGTCGCGGCCTGGTCAATGCGACCCGGGTGGGGCGGCAACGGCTCTACGAGATCTCGGACCCGTCGGTGGCGCACATGCTGGAGGCCCTGATCGGCATCGCGGGGCGGAACCCAACGAGGCTCGAGATGTCGCCTTCACTCGCCCGGGCGCGCACCTGCTACGATCACCTCGCCGGCCGGCTCGGCGTGGCGATCTTCGACTCCCTCGCGGCGGGCCGGGCCATCAAGAAGCCGGCCGAGCGGTATCGGGGTCCGGTGAAGCTCGGATCAGCGGGCCCGCGGGTGTTTCGCGACCTGGGGATCGATCTCGACGAGGTGCGCAAGGAGCGACGCCACTTTGCGACGGCCTGCGGCGATTGGAGCGAGCGGAGACCGCACCTGGGCGGCGCGCTCGGCGCGGCGCTGTGGGCGCGGACCCTGGAACAAGGGTGGGTGGTGCAAAAACCCGGCACCCGGATCGTCGTGGTCACCGAGCGCGGGCGGGGGCACTTTCACCGGCACCTCGGCGTTCGGCCCGACCGATCGCCTTCCCCCGTGCGTCATTAGAAAGAAAGCTGGGGGCACCACCCCGGGGCCCCGCCGCCCGAGGGGAACGGCGATTCCGGGGAGAACTCTCGGAGTGGAATGGCGGACACGGGACCGTGGGCGCTGATCCTGGGCGCGAGCAGCGGGTTCGGTGAGGCGACGAGTCACGAGCTAGCCCGCAACGGCTACGACATCATCGGGGTCCACCTCGACCGGAGGTCGACGCTCCCTCACGTCAAGGAAGTCATCGACGAGGTCCGGGCGACCGGCCGGCGGGCGCTGTTCTTCAACGTCAACGCGGCCGATCCGGAGCGGCGGGAAGAAGTCCTGTTCCGGGCATCCGAGGAGCTGGGACCGTCGGGCACGGTGGCGGTGCTCCTCCACTCCCTCGCCTTCGGGAACCTCCAGCCCTACATCGCCGACGCCCCTCAGGACGGGATCACGGCGGCGCAGATGGACATGACCCTGACCGTGATGGCGCACAGCCTGGTGTACTGGACCCAGGATCTTGTCCGCCGCGGGCTGATGCGTCAGGGGGGGAAGATCTTTGCGATGACGAGCGCCGGGGGCACCCGCGTCCTCCCGAACTATGGAGCGGTGTCGGCCGCGAAGGCGGCGCTCGAATCCCACATCCGGCAGCTGGCGATGGAGCTGGCCCCGCGCGGCATCGCGGTCAACGCCATCCGCGCCGGGGTGACCGATACCCCGGCCCTCCGGAAGATCCCCGGGCACGAGGCGATCGCCGAGAC
>VBAO01000387.1:0-648 GCA_005883865.1 Candidatus Segetimicrobium genomatis | reverse complement strand
GACCCCGGGAGATGTGGCCCGCGCGATCGCCGTGCTCTGCCGGCCCGGGAGGGAGTGGATCACCGGAAACGTGATCGGCGTCGACGGCGGGGAAGATGTCATCGGCTGAAGCCGATCACTGAAATTTCGGTCATGTAGATCGTGGTGTCCCACCCGGCCGATAGCCTCTTGCCTCTGTGACCGTTATCCGGGGTCGAGATCCTGCCAGTGAACGGATCGCAGGGCCTCGTCCAGCGAGTTGGCTTTCCCCGTTGCCGTCTTGCTGCCTGTTCTGGCTTGGATCTCATACCGGTTGGCGAACGAAGCCGTCCTATAGAGGATTTCGATGGTAACTCGCTGCATTGCACCATCTGGTGTCGTGCGGTTACATTTGACCGTAGTGACAATTTCGCGCACTGCAAGGCCTCCTGCCACTTCCTTTAATCGGTGAATGGTGTGCATCACGTTTTCCAAGGGCATAACAAGACATCTCCCGAAGGTGATGGATGTCCTACATTCCAGACCACGTTTCTTCAGCGATCCACCCTCAGGATAATCCCTACAGTTTTTCCTTGCGATCAGTGAATCCCTTGAAATGTCATGAGGGATTTATCTCAGGGGATGACCCTAGGCGGAAGACGTCGACGGATACATCGAAGCTGCAGAATG
>VBAO01000386.1 GCA_005883865.1 Candidatus Segetimicrobium genomatis | reverse complement strand
CGGAGACCAGGTCGGTGAATGTTCCGCCGACATCAATGCCGATCCGGTACACGCCCCCCTCCGGTCGTGCGGGGGCGGCGCGGCCGCGTGGCCCGTGCCGGCCGGCGCGGCCTCCGGGCGCCCCGCCTCGCAGTGACGAACCCGTTTCGCAGATCTGCGGCGTGCGCACGGGGATCGCGTTTCCCCGGATCCCCGTACCCCCCGCCGCCCGACGACTCGATGAAGAATACGTCTCCCGGGCGCACCGGAATGCCGACCTCCTTGGTGCGAAGCCACCGCGTCCCCGATCGGGAGATCAGCCGGTAGCGATGCGGGAGACCGTCCTGCCCCCGCAGGAGCCCGTACGGCGCATGGCGGATGCCGTCGCCGGCCGTGTTCGCGACCGCCGACTGGTCGATCTCGACCCGCATCTCCAGCACCGAGCCGACCCCGCCCCGAAACGTTCCCGCCCCGCCCGACCCGGGACGGAACTCGTGCGTCCGGAGGAACAGCGGGAACCGGGCCTCGGTCACCTCCACGCTGCCAAACTTGATCCCCCCGGCCGCCTGCCCCTCGCCCACGGTCGGCCACCCGTCGCCGGCCGCGGAGGCCCCCCCGCCGCCCCGGGCGTGGAACATATGCCAGATGAACGGGCGCCCGGTCTGGGGGTCGACGCCGCGGAGGGCGATCCTGAACCGGCGGGACCATCCGGCCAGCGCGCGGTCGGGGCAGGCGCCGGCCAGCGCCTTGATCACCGCCTCGGCGATCTCCTGGCCGCAGTGGTTGGTCGCGAGGGTGACGGGCGCCGGCGGCAGCGGCCAGACGATCGTCCCCTGCCTGGCCCGAACGGCGACCGGGCGAAACGTCCCGTCGTTTTTTGGGATGTCCGGATCGATCAGGTAGGCGATCGCCATGAACACGGCCGACATCGTGTTCGGGTACGAGGAGTTGACGAACCCCGTGACCTGCGGCGCGCTCTCGGTCAGGTCCACCCGGAGATGGTCGCCCGACTTCTTGACGGTGGCCCGGATCGGGATGTCCGTGGCGCCGTGGCCATCGTCGTCGAGGACCGCTTCTCCGCGGTACACGCCGTCGCGCCACGTCCGGATGCACGCGCGGGTCCGGCGCTCGGCGCTGTCCAGGATCTCCTCGACCGCCGCCGCGACCGTCTCCGCCCCGTACTCGTCCACCATGCGGAGCAGCCGCCGCTCCCCCAGCCGGGCCGAGCCGATGGACGCGCGGAGATCGCCCAGGAAGTCCCGCGAATGGCGGACGTTGGTGGCGATCATCTGCATCACGTCGTCTCGCACCTCGCCGGCGTCGTAGAGCTTGAGCGGCGGAATGCGGATCCCTTCCTGCCAGATCTCCGTCGCCCCGGGGTTGTAGGCGCCGTGGGTCGAGCCCCCGATATCGCTCTGGTGGGCGCGGTTGAGCGACCAGAAGACGAGGCGGCCCGCGGCGAAGACGGGCAGGAGCACGGTGAGATCGGGGAGGTGGTTGCCGCCATGGTACGGATCGTTGAGCAGGTACAGGTCGCCGGGCACGATCCGCCCCTCGAAGGCCTGCGCGACCGACCGCACGGCCCACGGGAGGTTGCCGACGTGGATCGGCACGTGCTCCGCTTGCGCGACCAGCCGGCCCTGGCCGTCGCAGAGGGCGGTGGAGAAATCCCGGCTCGAGTTCAAGATCTGCGAGTAGGCGGTGCGCAGCATCGCCTCGCCCATCTCGGCGACGATCGCCACGAAGCGGTGCTGCAGGACGGACACGGTGATCCGGTCGATCGTCAGCGTCCGGCTGTTCATGGCTTCGAGATTCGGCGCGGGCCTCGGATACTCCCTAGTGTGCGCTAATTGATTGGTTGGTAGCGACGGGCGAGCGTCGGCCGATTGGCGCCCATCACCACCGCGCGCTGCGCGTCCGTCAGCCGCTCGAGCAGCGACGCATCATCGAGGCCGGGGATGCACGCGACCACGTCGGCCGCCGTCATCCTCGGGATCCGGCTGAGGTCCATTCCCTGCACGGTATGGAACTCGGTCGCGACCAGCCCCGGGAGGCAGACCTGCACGCGCACCCCGGTGCCGACGAGCTCGCCCGCGACGGCCTGCGTAAAGGTGACGATGAACGCCTTTGCGCCGGCGTACACGGAGCGGTGCGGAAGCGGGTTTGGCGGCATCGAACCGCTCAGCGCGAGCAGCGATGCGATGTTGATCACGCCGCCTGCGCCGCGACGGACCATGCCGGGCACCGCCGCGCGGGTCAGGCGGGCCACGGCGCGAACATGAATGTCGATGAGGTGATCGACGACTTCCGGTTCGACCTGCACGAACGGACCGTAACTCCCGAAGCCGGCGTTGTTGATCAGCAGCGCGAGGGACTCGTCACCGGAGACGCGCGCCTCAACCCGCGCGAGGGCGCCGGCGTCGGTGAGGTCGGCCGCGAGGACCTCGGCATGCGCGTCCGCTTCGCGTCGAAGCCGCTCGGCGAGGGCCTCCAGCCGCTCGCGCCGTCGGGCGATCAGGACAAGGTCGTACCCATCGCGTGCCAATCGCTCGGCGTACGACGCCCCGATGCCGGAAGACGCCCCGGTCACGACTGCACGTGGTCTCGAGCGTGGACTGGGCATGCTATAGCTCGACGGGCTTGCCGTGGGGGGTCCGCCGGTAGGCTTCGGCCCAGGCCTCCTTGCGCGCGAGCAGCGCCCCCGGATCGGCCAGACCCTTGGCCGTGACCAGGCGTTCCAGCGCCGCCAGCCAGTGGTGATAGTATCGCGAGCCGTCGTCGGGCTCACCGCGGCCGGCGGCGGCTCTGAGTTCCTGGGCGAGCGCCGCCGCCCACTCCGTCCAGGTGAAGTACCCCTGCTCGGAGAGCCTGACCGCGAGCGCGAACGCCTGGGCCTCCCACGGCTCGGCAAACACCGGCCCGCCGGGATCGTGCGGCAGGCGCGGCAGCGCGGCCAGGCGCTCAGGCCCGCTCAAGGTAGTCGTCCCACATGTCGACGTAGACGGCATCGCGCGGCGAGGCCTGGTCGCCCCACAGCTCGCGCGCGGCAAAGCGCACCGAGTACACGTGCTGCGGCGTCTCGCCGAGGAATTGGGCGTTGGTGTCCGGGAAGACGTAGACGCCGTGGTCGCGCCCGATCGTGCCGAGTTTGCCGCGGGCGTAGCGTGGCAGGCGGGTGTGGCCGGCCGGATGCGTGTTGCGGGCGCGCACGCGCTGGCCCACTTGGAAACGTGGGGCCGCCGGCCCGCTCCGGCTCGCGAGGGCGCCGCTTCGGAGCATCGAGGGCACCTTGTCCGCGGTGAGCGGCGGGGTGGCCTTGGGAACGCCGGGCGCGGGCCGCCCGCTGTCGACTTCCGCGCGCGTGACCAGGCCGCGCGCGATCAGGAGCTCAACGAGCGACGCGAACCATCGCTCGTAGTAGCTCATGCGCAGATAGCCGCGAGGTTCATCGCGAACCTCCGCGCCTCCCAGCGCGCATGAAACACCGGCTCGGTCTTCTCGTGCTGGACCGGCCCCATGCCGTGCATGCCGCCCATGTCGTGAATGCCGTTCATGCTGTGCCTCCAGCCAAAGTAACTTTCGCCACGCCCACCATGGAATCGCGCGTGACCAGAGCGGCTAGCTCCTCCTCCGTCATTCCTTCGCTGCCGGCCGGGCGCTCGGGAAGCACCAGGTAACGCAACTCCGCGGTGCTGTCCCACACGCGCACCTCGACCTCGTCGGGGAGTTCGAGCCCGAACTCGCGCATCACCCCGCGCGGATCGATGACCGCGCGCGAGCGATACGGCGCGGACTTGTACCAGACCGGCGGCAGACCGAGGACCGACCACGGGTAGCATGAGCAGAGCGTGCAGACGATGAGGTTGTGCACCGTGGGCGTATTCTCGACGACCACCATGTGCTCTCCCTGCCGGCCCCCATAGCCAAACTCCGCGATCGCCGCGGTCGCGTCGGCCAGCAGGCGGTTCTTGAAGGCGGGATCGACCCACGCCCGCGCCACGACCCGCGCGCCGTTGCGGGGGCCAACCTTGTGCTCGTAGGTATCGATCAGGGCATCGAGCGCCGCCGGATCGACGACTCCCTTTTCGACGAGCAGCGATTCGAGCGCCTTGACCCGCAGGGTGAGATCCGAAGGAACCGCCTGGTGATCGTCGTGGTCATGGTCGTGCATCGTCGACCTCCTTGCTGTTGCTGAGGGCTCCCCAGCTCGCGACGAAGAAGGGCACCAGATACGTGAGCGGGGTCACGCTTCTCGCCTGCGGCGG
>VBAO01000385.1 GCA_005883865.1 Candidatus Segetimicrobium genomatis | reverse complement strand
GTCCGACCGACGAGGAGCACGTCGCCGCCGCTGCGATCGATGGCGGCGCGCGCCGCGCGGATGCGGGCCACGGCAAGGTCAAAGACGTAGAGCGGCCTCGACGCCTCACCGGTGGAATCTTCGATCGACAGCCCCGCCACGCCGGTCTCGACGCACAACCGCACGTTCTCGGCGAGTCCCGCCGGATCGTCCGCATACCCCGATTCGAAGTCCGCGCTCACCGGCACGTCGGACGCTTCGACGATGGCGCGGATGTGCGCGAGCATCGGATCGCGGGTCAGCGCCCAGTCCGCGTCCGGCAGCGCCATCGAGAACGCGGCCCCGGAGCTCGTGGTCGCGAGTGCCTTGAACCCGAGGTGCTGCAGGTACCGCGCGGTGCCGTCGTCCCACGGATTGGGGATGACGAAGCACCCGGATTCGTGGAGCTGACGAAAGACGCGGCGCCTCTCGGCGATCGTGGGCATGGACATATCCATTATAAGGGGGGTTTGGAGTTATGGGAGAAGGCAAGTCCGCTCAGGCGCAGGAACGAATGTCCTCTTGATGGAAGGGGGCCAGGAACCAGGACAAGAAGATTGGTTTCAAATTCAGCAGGCCATTCACCTCGCGCAAGGAGGCTTCCATTGAATCACGTTCTTCACCCCTTTCTGAGCCTGGCGGTGTTCAGCTTACTATTTTCCCCATCCGTCTCAGTCTCGGCGGCGGCGTCCTTCGTCTCGCGGACCGCGGTGGTCGACGGCGTCACACTCCATTACTTGACCGGGGGTCACGGCGCGCCGCTCATCCTGCTCCACGGCTACGCGGAGACCTCGCGCATGTGGAGGCCGATCATCCCGGTGCTGGCGAAGCGATTTATGGTGATCGCGCCGGACCTGCCCGGCATAGGGGACTCGGAGATTCCGGCAAGCGGTCTGGACATGAAGGCTGCCGCGATTCGCATTCATGCGCTTGCCCGCTCACTCGGCGTCCAGAAAGCAGAGGTCGTGGGGCACGACATCGGCCTGATGGTCGCCTATGCGTATGCCGCCCAGTTTCCCACAGAAGTGGAGAAACTGGTCGTGATGGATGCCTTCCTCCCGGGGGTGGGTGCGTGGGATGCCGTCTACAACAACCCGGCTAATTGGCATTTCCGGTTCAACGGGCCGATCCCCGAAGCGTTGGTTCATGGTCGCGAGCGGATCTACTTCGAACACTACTGGAACGACTTCGCCGCGGACAAGACGCGCTCGCTTTCCGAAGCGGATCGGGAAGCCTATACTGCAGCGTACGCCCGGCCGGGACGCATGCGGGCGGGCTGGGCCTACTTCATTGCGTTCCCGCAAACCGCGAAGGATTTCGCTCAACTCTCCAAGACCGCGCTGACGATCCCGGTGTTGGTGATTGGCGGCGAGAAAGCATTGGGAGAATTGCTGGGGCAACAGATGAAATTGGTCGCTTCGGATGTGACGGTCGTCGTGCTGAAGGACACCGGACATTGGGTGCTTGAGGAACGGCCCAAGGAGACGACCGACGCGCTGCTGAAGTTTCTCTGACCTGACGCCGACCGCATTCTGCCGCCTGACGCCACGGCCCGCGGAAGGGGCCAAGGGCACCGGGTTGCGCGATTTTCTGGACCCCCGCATGCGAAGCTGACCGGGAGGTTGCGCACCCGATCGTGCTCGGCGTTGCGCTCATCGTGTTCGTCGTGGGCCGGATGGCGCCGGGGGACCCGGTGCAGATCCTCTTCGGCGATATCAGCGACCCCCTGCTGGAGGCACGGGCGCGCGCGAAGCTGGGCCTCGATCGGCCGTTACCCATTCAGTACGGCCGCTTCATCGTGAGCCTCGCCCGGTTTGACTTGGGGTCGTCCTATGCGTATCCGGGCATGCCGGTGAGCAAGATCGTCGGTTCCGCGCTGCCCGTGAGCATGGCGCTTGGAACCGCGGCCCTGATCGTGTCGGCGCTGATCGGCGTGCCCCTCGGAATCGTGGCCGCGACCCATCGCCGGTCGCTCCTTGACGGCGGCATCCGGTTCCTGACGCTGCTGGGAGTTGCCGTCCCATTCTTTGTGGTGGCTATCTGGCTCGTGCTGGTCTTCTCGCTCCGGCTCCACTGGTTGCCGGTCTCGGGCTGGGGCGAGCCGCGCAATCTGGTCCTGCCCATCGCGGTGCTCATGCTGCGGCCGATGGCCTATATCACGCGGATCACGCGGCTGTCCGTGCTGCAGGCGCTCGGGGAGGACTATATTCGGACCGCGCGGGCCAAAGGTCTGCCCCGGGGCATCGTGACGTGGCGACACGCGTTGCGGAACGCGGCGATCACCATCGTGACGACCGCGGGACTGGCGCTCAGCCTGGCGTTCACCGGCGCCTTTGTGACGGAGGTGATCTTCGGGATTCCCGGCATGGGCCGCGCGACGGTGACCGCGATTTTCCAGCGGGATTACCCCGTGATCCAGACGGTCGTCATGCTGTACACCGCGCTGTTCCTGCTCCTCAATCTCTTGATGGACCTGGCCTACGCCTTCCTGGACCCGAGGATCCGATACACGTGATGGCGCTCCGCCGGCTCCGCCGCGATCCGCTCACGATCCTCGGGGCCGTCGTGGCCGGGCTATTGCTCGCCGGGAGCATCATCGTCCCGCTCGTCTCCCGCTACTCGTACGCCGCCCAGGACCTGGAGGAGACGTTTCGGTCGCCGACCCGCGCGCACTGGCTCGGGACGGACCACTTCGGCCGGGATGTGCTGACGCGTCTGGCCTACGGCGGACGCATCTCGTTCCTGATCAGCGGGACGGCGGTCGCGGCCCACACGGTGATCGGCGTGGCTGCCGGCTGTACCGCAGGGTTCCTCGGAGGACGGGTGGATGACGCGCTGATGCGGGTGACCGACGTGTTCCTGGCGTTTCCCCCGCTGCTGTTCCTGATCCTCATCACAGGGCTACTGGGGTCGAGTCTGCCGAACATCGTCATCGCCCTCGCGCTCGTGGGCTGGGCGGGGATGGCCCGCCAGGTTCGGGCGGAGGCGCTCGCGCTCAGGGAGCGCGAGTTCGTCGCAGCGGCCCGCGCCCTCGGCGCTACGGATCGCCGCATTCTCGTCCGCCACATCCTGTCGAACATCCTGACGGTGGCGCTTGTCCGCGCCTCGCTCGATGTCGGACCGGTCATCCTGTCGGAGGCCACGTTGTCGTTCCTGGGGATTGGGATCCAACCGCCGATGCCGTCGTGGGGGGTGATGATCTCCGAGGGGTTCGCGCACCTGCGGACGTATCCGTACCTGACGGTGGTCCCGAGCGCGCTATTGTCGGTGGCGATCGTGGCGCTGACGTTCGTCGGAGAGGGGATCGCCGAGGCGCTGGATCCGCGCTGGCGCCGGAAATAGGCGGGCGGATGGTGTCCCGCGGTTACCCCGGCGCTGAGCGCGGAGACTGCCGGGTGCGCGCGGCCACGCCGTCCCACACGCGGGGCATCACTTCGTCGATCAAGAGGGGGACCTGCGCCTCGTAATGGAGCGCGCCGATCCGGACGGCGATGCGGCGGCATCCGGCGTCCCAGTATTTCAAGATCCCCTCGGCCACGAGATCCGGCGGCCCCGAGATCAGGCGGTCGAAGCTGGCGGCCTCGTACGCGTGCGGCCAGTACCGGCGGACGTACTCCTCAGCCTCGTGCCGCGCTTGCTGCGGATCGGGCTGGATGTTCACGAGGCTTCCGCAGCTGATGGAAAATGTCGACAGATCGCGGCGCTCCGCGCGGGCGAGTTCTTCCAGCCGGACCCGCAGCCGGCCGAACTGGGCGGGAGTCAGCCCGGTCGGGTGCCACCCGTCGCTGTGCCGGAGCGCGCGGAGCAGCATCCGATCGATCCGCTCGGGCGGGCCGTCCGGGTCCGGCGCGTTCGCGAGGTAGACCGGCGGGGGGGACTGCACGGGTTTGGGTTGCGCGCTGACATCTTCGAAGCGGTGGAAACGGCCCTCGAACGCAACGTGGTCCTCCCGCCAGAGTCGCCGGACGACCTCGAGCGTCTCCAGCAGCCGAGGCACCCGCTCCCTCCGGCTCATGCCGTACGGCCGCATCTCCCGGTCGTCGCCGCCCCCGATGCAGACCGCAAGCTCCATCCGCCCGCCGCTGATGACATCGAGGCTCGCCCACTGGATGGCGAACAGGATCGGATCGCGGATGATGAGCGTCGAGAGGCAGCCGAGATGCAGCCGCACCCGGCTGGTCCGCGCGGCCAGGGCCCCGAGGAGCGCGATCGCCTCGACCCGCGGCTTCTCCAACAGATTGTCACCGATGCCGACGGCGGCGAACTGATTCGACGCCTCGGCCGCGACCGCCGCGGCCAGGATCTGCTCGACGGTCAGCAGTCCCAGCAGGATCCCGCGGTTGGGCAGGCTCAGGGCGAAGGCCGTCCCCGGGACCGTACCCACTCGAGTGGCTTGGGCTATCGGACGATCGACGCCGTGTACAGGAGCTCGATGAACCCCAGGCCGTATGGTGTGAGC
>VBAO01000384.1 GCA_005883865.1 Candidatus Segetimicrobium genomatis | reverse complement strand
TGCCCACCCCTCCCTGGTTCCCGCTGCCCGCGAAATCGACTCTCCCCCGATTTCCGCGCCGGACGGGACCGCCCCTTCCGCACCCTCCCGACCCCAACCGGCATGCAGCCCCTCGGGCACGAGGGTATGAGCTCGACCCGGACGCGGAGGGCTCGAGTGGGGGTCCGCCACGTACGATATAATGTACTTGATTACTTCCGCTATTCACACCATTTACATGTACTCTATACTGTACTATAATAGAGACGGCCAGGCAGGGGTGTCGCGCGTCCTTCGCAGGAACGCGGGGGACGGACAACTCCAGCGAAGGGGATGTGAGGATGGCCGTGATGACATTCCAGGAAAAGGTTCTCTCACCCACGGAGGCGCGGTCGCAGTTTTCACGCGTCCTCAATGAGGTCCGGGCAGGGACGGCGGTGATCATTCACCAGTCCAGGCATGAAGATGTGACGTTGGTGCCTCGGGCCTTTCTGGTCAACCTCCTGCAGGAGATGGAAGACTTGTCGATGCACATTGAGTCGCTGGAACTGGCGTTGGATAAGCGCGCGAAAGACGCCATTCGCCGCAGCGAGGAAGACGTGAAGGCAGGCCGCACGGTATCCTTTCCGGATGCGGTACAGGTGCTGAAGCAGCGGAGACAGCGCCGTGGCCACCGTTGAGTTCGCTCCCCGTTCCCTGAACGAAGACTTCGAAGACATCTCTGAAAAGGATGAAAACGCCACCCTCCGCAAGGTCCAACTCCTCGCCACGAATCCGGAGTTCGGGAAAGCGCTCACAGGCGAGTTTGTTGGCCTGCGTCGGCTCACCTGTGGGCGCCACCGCATCATCTACCGGCACCATCGGGAAAGCGACACCTGGTTCATCCTTATGGTCGGCCTCCGGATGGAGGGGGACGCCGACGACGTATACGCGACTGCGGGGAGACTCCTTCGCGCCGGACGGTTGGATGCGGCAGCCGCGCAACTCAGGGCGGCTGAAGAGAGGAATCGCAAGCTTCTCGAGGATATCAAGACCCAGATTTCGGAGAGACGGGGCCGGAGAGAAGCGAAGAAACCACGGAAGTAGTCGACAGCCGATGGACGCTGCGCAGCTTGGTAAACCGGCATCCCGACGGCAGTGGAATTATTACCACGCTCGCGCCGGCGGCCCAGTCCAACCGGAATTGGGAGCAGGCGAACCCACAGTCGCGGCAGTTCGGTCAACCAGATGCCCTGGCCGCGGCATAGCTTGCGTGGGCGCCGCGCATGGTGCCTCCTTCCACTCGATCGGGTGTTTGATTCCGATTGCTTGTAAGTGGCACGCGAACACGCGGCTCACCCCGGCCGGCGGTACGGGATGGTCAGGGCCGCGGGCGCGCCCCACCGCTTGCGGGCGGTCTCCTGGGTGGCGATCACCAGGACCACGATCGTGAAGACGTAGGGGGCCATGAGAAGGAGGTAGGTGGGGAGACTGCTGCCCGTGGCCTGGATGTGGAGCTGGAGGGCATTCACGCCGCCGAAGAGGTAGGCGCCGAAGACCGCGCGGAGCGGGTCCCAGGTCGCGAAGATGACGAGCGCGACCGCGATCCACCCGCGTCCGGCCGTCATGTTCTCGATCCACATGCTCGTGTACGCGGTCGAAAGAAACGCCCCACCGAGCCCGGCCAGCAGGCCCCCGGTCACCACGCACGCGTAGCGGACCCGCGCCACGTCGACCCCCATGGCGTCGGCGGCCTCGGGGTGCTCGCCGACCGCGCGGAGGTCCAGGCCCCACCGGGTCCGGTACAAGACGTACCAGGCGGCCGGCACGGCGAGGTAACTCAGGTAGATCAAGGGGTCTTGCTGAAACAGGATGGGCCCGAGCACGGGGACCGTCGCCAGCAGGGGCACGGAAAGTGCATGAAAGCCCGCCGCAGGCACGCCGACATAGCCGCGCCCGAGAAACGCCGACAGCCCGGTCCCGAAGATCGTCAGCGCGAGCCCGCTGGCCACCTGGTTCGCCCGAAGCGTGACGCTGAGGAGGGCATGGATCACGCTGAGGCCGCCGCCCACCGCCGCCGCGGCCAGGGCGCCGATCCACGGGCTGCCGGTGCGGGCCGTGGCGGCGAACCCCGCCAGCGCCCCGACGAGCATCATCCCCTCGACTCCGAGGTTGAGCACCCCGGCCCGTTCGGCGACGATCTCGCCCAGCGTGGCGAACAGCACCGGGGTCCCGGCCCGGACGGCCGCCGCGAGCACCGCCACCGTCACCGGATTCATCGCGCCGGCTTGCCCCCCGCATGGGGGGTCTCCCGCCGCCTCCCGAGGACCACGCGGTACCCCGCGAGCGCCTCACCCCCCAGCACGAAGAAGAAGATCAGCCCCTGCAACAGGTTGACGATGGCGATGGGGAGGCCGAAGGAGATCTGCAGCGCGTCCCCTCCGACGAAGAGGCCGCCCATGAGGAGCGCCACCACGATCACGGCGAGGGGGTTGAGATTGGCCAGCCAGGCGACGATGATCGCCGTGTACCCGTACCCGGGCGAGAGGCCCCGTTGGAGCCGGCCCGCGATCGCCGACGCCTCCCCCACGCCCGCGAGCCCGGCGAGGGCGCCCGCGATCCCCATGACGATCAGAGTGTGGCGCGCGAGGCTGATGCCCGCGTACCGGGCCGCCTCGGGGTTGTCGCCGATTGGCTCAGCGTGAACGAAACGATATCGACCCTGCTGATGAACTACGTCGCCGAGAGGGGGAACCCGCGGCCGGCCGGATCCTTCCACGGGCCGTAGATGAGGTGGTCCACGAGCAGGAGGGCGACGTAGTTCATCAGCAGGGTCGTGATCGTTTCGTTCACGCTGAGCCACGCCCGCAGCGCTCCGGGCACGAGGCACCACGCCGCCCCGGCCGCCATTCCCCCCAGGAGCATCGCGGGACCCGCCACCGCGGAGTGGCCGAGGGGCGTCCACAGGGCGACCCAGGCGGCGCCGATCGCGCCGAGCTGGAGCTGCCCCTCGGCCCCGATGTTCCAGAGTTTCATCCTGGCCGGGAGCAGCACGGCCAGGCCGGTGAAGATCAGGGGGATGGCTTTCACCGCTGTCTCCGCGAGCCCAAACCCGCTGCCGAACGCCTGGCTCAGGACCTCCGCGTACGCCGCGAGGGGATCGACCCCCGCGTACCACAACACGGCCGCGCCCGCGATAAACGCCGTCGCGATCGAGACCGCGGGAACGGCGATCGACGCCCACGGCGACCGGCGATCCCGCCGCTCGAGCGAGATCACGGACCGCTCCCGCCGCCGGCGTCGGCCGGGCGCACGCCGGCCATCATCAGCCCGAGGGCTTCCATGGTCACGGTGCCCGTCTCGACGGTGCCCGCGAGCTCGCCGCCGTGCAGGACCGCGATGCGGTCGCTCAGCAGGAGGATCTCGTCGAGGTCCTCGGAGATTAACAAGATGGCGGCGCCGGCGCGGCGGCGGTCCAACAGCAGCCGGTGCACGGCCTCGGTCCCGCCGACGTCGAGGCCCCGGGTCGGGTGAAACGCCAGGATCAGCCGCGGCCGGGGGGAGAGTTCCCGGGCCAGGATCAACCGCTGCAGATTGCCGCCCGACAGCGTCCGCACCGGGGCCTCCGGTCCGGCGGCGCGGATCCCGAACTCCACGATGAGCCCTCGCGCGTGGCTCAGCATCGCCCGCCGGTCGAGGAGGGGACCCCACCCGAACCGCGGCGCGCGATAGCCGGTGAGCAGGAGGTTGTCGGCCACGCTGAGGCTCGGGGCGACGCCCGTGCCCAGGCGGTCCTCGGGCACGTGGCCGACGCCCCGCTCGCGAACCGCGCGCGCGGAGGCATGGGTGCAGTCCGCGCCGTCGATGCGAACGGCGCCCCCCGTGGCGCGGCGCAGCCCCGCAACGGCCTCCCCCAGCTCACGCTGCCCGTTTCCGGCCACCCCGGCCACCCCGAGGATCTCACCGGCCCGCACCGAGAGGGAGACACCCCGGAGGGCGGGCACCCCGCGGTCGCCGAGCGCCCGGAGGTCCTGCACCTCGAGCACCACCGGGCCGGGGGCGACGGCATCGCGCCTGGCCTGATCGAAGGTCTCCCGGCCCACCATCATCCGGGCCAGCGCCCGCGGGGTCGTGGCGGACGCGCGGACGGTGCCGACAATCCGGCCGCCCCGGAGCACGGTGACGCGATCGGCCACCGCGATGACCTCCGACAGCTTGTGCGTGATGATGACGATCGCCCGCCCTTCGCCCGCCAGCCCGCGGAGGGTTCCGAAGAGATCGCGCACCTCCCGCGGCGTCAGGACGGACGTCGGCTCGTCGAGGATCAGGATCTCCGCGCCCCGGGCGAGGAGCTTGAGGACCTCCACCCGCTGCTGTTCGCCCACGCTCAACTGCCACACGCGCGCGGCCGGATCGACCGCCAGGCCGTACCGGGACGCGAGCCCACCGACCCGCCGGGCCGCCTCCCGGTGGCGGAGACGGACCCCGTCGCGCGGCAGGCTGAGCAGCACGTTCTCGGTCACGGACAGCGACGGCACGAGCATGAACTGCTGGAAGACCATGCCCAAGCCGTGCCCGAGGGCGTCGCGGGGGGAGCGGAAGCGGACCGGGGTCCCGCGGAGCCGGATCTCTCCGGCGTCGGGTTGGTAGAATCCGTAGAGGATCTTCATCAGGGTGGACTTGCCCGCGCCGTTCTCGCCGAGCAAGGCGTGGATCTCGCCCGGCGCGAGGTCGAAGTCCACCGCGTCGTTGGCGAGCAGGCCGGCGAACCGCTTCGTGATCCCCCGCATCTCGACCGCAGCGGCCTGGGGCATGTGAGCGTGGCGTCTTCTTCACGCGAGGGAGGAAGGCCTTCCCGCGTCATGGAACCCTCCCCGGCATCGCATCTGCGCGTGCAGTCTCGGGGAGGGGTCGGCGATGGACGCGACGCATGGCATCAGCCGGCGCGGTCT
>VBAO01000402.1 GCA_005883865.1 Candidatus Segetimicrobium genomatis | reverse complement strand
CCGGGCGACTTGACCACGTTCGCGCCCCCGACTGCCTACTACACCGACCTCCTCCCCGGCCTCGTCCTGTTCGGACTCGGAGCCATGATGATGGTCGCGCCGCTCACGGCGACGCTCATGGCGTCGGTCCCGGTCGAGAACGCGGGAGTCGCGTCCGCCATCAACACCGCGATCTCAGACGTAGGACCGCAGCTCGCGGTGGCCCTGATCTTCATCGCGATCACGGCCAGCTTCTACACCACGCTGTCGACCCGGGTCCCGAGCCTCGACACGTCGTCTCAAATCGTGCGCCAGCAGATTGCTCCCCTCAATCCATCGGCGCCGGGCGTCCCGGACGATGTACAGAACGCTGCCCGCGCCGCGTCAACCGAGGCGTTTCACCTCGCCATGCTGGTCAGCGCCGCATTGTTCCTGGCGGGGGCCGCCGTCAATGCCGTCGGGATTCAGACACCTGCGTCCTGGCGGCGCGGAAGGGTCGTCTCCGCCGATCCGCTGTGGCGCAAGTGCCGCGTTGTGGCTCCTGTCGATGAGAGGCCGGGGGTGGGGATGTCGGATTGATTCGTTGGAAGCGGTCGTGTTAGGCGCGGCGGTCTGCCGAAGCAGGACGTGTGAGGTGTGCCGCCAGCCACGCGCGGGCCGCGGCCACATCGCCGTCGGTCAGGGCATGCCCCGCCGGCTCAACGTGAACGGTCACGTCCGCCCCCGCGCTCTCGAGCAAACCCGCGAGCTGTTCTGTCTGCGCGGGAGGCACGATCGGATCACGCTGCCCCGCGGCGACGAACACCGGGGTTCCGTCGAGGTGCGGCAGGGACTCCGGAACGAGCGGTACCATCGGGCGAAATAGAATCGCGCCCCGCAGCACGCCGGGGTCGAGCAGCAGCAGGCTCGCTGCGATGTTGGCGCCGTTGGAGTACCCGACGCCGAGCACTGCCGCAGGATTGAACCCATACTCGGCCGCCGCCGCCCGCACGAATTCCGCCAGCTCCCGGGTGCGCGCAGTGAGATCCTGCACATCGAACACCCCTTCGGCGAAGCGCCGGAAAAATCGCGGCATACCGTGCTCCAGCACCTTCCCGCGCGGGCTGAGCAGACCCGCGCCGGGGGCGAGCGCCTCTCCGAGCGGCAGGAGGTCGGCCTCATCGCCACCGGTCCCGTGCAGCAACAGCAACACCGGGCCATCGGCCGTTCGACCCGGGACGAAGCGGTGCACAAACTCAGGGGACACGCGGCACCGCCCCCTTGCCGGGGCCACCACCACGCGGGAGGCGGAGCGTGGGGAGGCGCGCCTCGATCGTCGGGCGGTTGGGCTCAAGCCAGGGCGGCAGCCGGAGCCCAGTGCCGAGCGCGTCGGGTCCCTCATCCACCGTGAAACCCGGCGGGTCCGTCGCGATCTCGAACAGCACGCCGCCCGGCTCGTGGAAGTAGATCGACCGGAAGTACTGGCGGTCCAGGACCGGGGTGACGCCGAGGTGCGCCTCCACGAGCCGCTGCCGCCATCGCTGCTGTGTCTCGTTCGTCGCCGTGCGCCAAGCGACATGGTGCACCGTGCCGACCGCCACATGACCGGGCGGTGCGTCAGGCGCGCTGACGATATCCACCCACGTGGCGAGGCCTCCGTGACCCACACTGTACCGGCGCCGGTGACCGACCGCCTTGACAAGACGGAAGCCCAGCACCCCGGTCAGGAGCGTTTCGGTATCGTCGTACGCGGGCTCGAGCAGCGCGACGCTGTGGAACCCTCGGATCGCCTGCGAGGCCGGCACGGGCGCATCCGTCCACGGGTGCCCCAGATCTGTTCTGGCATCCGCGACGAGCTCGAGCTGCAGCCCGTCGGGATCCGAGAACTCGAGGACGGATTCATCGAACGGGGATTCTCGCCTCTCGACTGCGATCTCGTGGCTCCTCAGGCGATCCTCCCAAAATCCGAGCGCGTCGGGAGCGACAGAAAATGAGACAACGGTCGCCTGCCCCACCCCGTGGCGCCCCCGGGAGGCACCCGGCCAGGGAAAAAACGTGAGAATCGTCCCGGGACGGCCAAGGTCATCCCCAAAGTACAAGTGGTACGTCCCGGGATCGTCGTAATTGACCGTCTGCTTCACGAGACGCAGGCCCAGGATTCCCGCATAGAACCCGACGTTGTGCTGCGGGTCACCGGCGATGGCCGTAATGTGATGGATCCC